>JBBPYI010000325.1:0-4835 GCA_038200075.1 Mycobacteriales bacterium | reverse complement strand
TCGAGCACGTCGGCGTCCGAGGCCCGGGTCCGCGCCGCCCGGACGTTGACCAACACCTGCGGCAGCCGCGTCATGACGCCCGCCAGGGTCGCGAGCGAGGACCCGGTCTCGGCCATCCGGCCGAGCACCGACAGCCCGGTCAGCAGGCCGTCGCCGGTCGTTGCGTGCTCCAGCAGGACGGTGTGACCGCTCTGCTCGCCCCCGAGTGCGTGCCCGCCGGCCCGCATCGCCTCGAGCACGTAGCGGGCGCCGACCGCGGGCTGCACCACCTGGATCCCGTGCTGGTCCATGGCCCGGACGAAGCCCAGGTTGCTCATCACGGTCGCCACGACCGTGCCGGTCGGCAGCTCCCCGCGTGACTGCATCGCCACCGCGAGCAGCGCCAGCAGCTGGTCGCCGTCCACCACCGCACCGCTCGCGTCGACCGCCAGACAGCGGTCGGCGTCGCCGTCGTGCGCCAGGCCGAGATCGGCGCTATGAGAGAGCACCGCGGCCTGCAGCCGCTCCAGATGGGTCGCGCCGCAACCGTCGTTGATGCGCTCGCCGTTGCCGTCCGCGGCGATCGCGATGACCTCCGCGCCCGCCTGTCGGTAGAGCTCGGGCGCCAGCTCCCAGGCTGCGCCCTCGGCGCAATCCACCACCACCCGCAGTCCCGCCGGCCGGGCCGCCAGCGTCCCGAGCAGCTCCTGGGCGTACGCCGCGACAGCGTCCGTCGCAGCAGTGATCCGCCCAAGACCAAGGCCGGTGGGCCGATCACCCGGGGCGGGCAGCCCGGCCTCGATCGCGACCTCGACGGCGTCCGGCAGCTTCCAGCCGCCCGGGCCGAACAGCTTGAGCCCGTTGTCGGGCATCGCGTTGTGGGAGGCGCTGACGACCAGTCCGAGGTCGGCGCCGCCGCGCGCGCAGGCGTACGCCACGACCGGGGTCGGCACCACCCCGAGCAGCTGCACGTCGACGCCGGCACTGGCGAAGCCTGCAGCGGCCGCCGCCTCGAGCATCGGCCCGGACGGGCGGGTGTCGCGCCCGATGACCGCCAGCGGCCGGCCCCCGCTGCCAGACGTCGAGTCGGATCGCAGCGCCAGCAGCTCGTGCGCCGCCGACCGGGCCACCGCGAGTGCGAGCTCCGGGGTCAGGATCTCGCCGTTCGCGAGCCCTCGTACGCCATCTGTGCCGAACAGCCTCACGACCAACCTCCAGACATGCCGCGAGGCGGCCCCGGTGACCGGGACCGCCTCGGACGAGGACTCAGACTTAGCGCTTGCTGTACTGCGGGGCCTTGCGGGCCTTCTTCAGGCCGTACTTCTTGCGCTCCTTGATCCGCGAGTCGCGGGTCAAGAAGCCCTCCTTCTTCAGCGCCGGGCGGTCGTCGGGCTCGATCTCGATGAGCGCGCGGGCGATGCCCAGGCGCAGCGCGCCGGCCTGGCCGGAGATGCCGCCGCCATGCAGACGCGCGATGACGTCGTACTGCTCGGCCTTCTCGAGCGTCACGAACGGCTCGTTGATCGCCTGCTGGTGCACCTTGTTGGGGAAGTAGTTCTCCAGGGTGCGGCCGTTCAGGGTGTACTGGCCGGTGCCCGGGATGAGGCGCACGCGGACGATGGCCTCCTTGCGGCGACCGACGGTCTGGATCAGCTCTGCGGGGGCGGTCACTGCGAAACCTGCTTCAGCTCGTAGGGCACCGGCGCCTGCGCCTGGTGCGGGTGGGTCGGGCCGGCGTACACCTTCAGCTTGGACAGCATCTGCCGGCCGAGCGTGTTGTGCGGGAGCATGCCCTTGATGGCCTTCTCGATGATCCGCTCGGGGCGGGTCGCGAGGACGTCGGCGTAGGACGTCTTGCGGAGCCCACCCGGGAAGCCCGAGTGGTGGTAGACGGTCGACTGCGCAGCCTTGTTGCCGGTCATGACGATCTTCGCGGCGTTGATCACGACCACGAAGTCACCGGTGTCCAGGTGCGGCGCATAGTAGGGCTTGTGCTTGCCGCGCAGCAGCTGCGCGGCCTGGCTCGCCAACCGACCGAGGACGAGGTCCTCCGCGTCGATGACGTGCCAGACCCGGGTGATGTCGCCGGGCTTCGGGGTGTACGTGCGCACCGGACCGCTGCTCTCGCAACTGGACTCGGGGGTGGCGTCGGGCGCACGTCTACAAGGCGCGCCGCGCAACAGCCGACGACGATACCCGATGCCGGCAGCGGCGCTCAGACGAGAACCTCCTCGCCCTCGTCGTCCTCGTGCGGCAGCCGCACCCGCGGCGGCAGCGGGGCCAGCACGCCGCCCAGCAGCAGGAAGCCGTGCTCGAGCGGGTCGCGGCGGTCGTCGTGCGCGACATGGCCCGGCTCGGCCTGCAGCAGCGACGGCGGGGGCGGCGGGACAGCCAGCGCGTGCACGAGCCCGGCGTCGTCACTCATGGCTGCACGCTACGACGCAGGCAGCCTGCGCGCCATCACGACCTCGAGCCCGCCGGGTTCGAACGGGTAGACCCGTCGCTCGCCGGTGTCGACGAACCCCAGCCGGGCGTACGCCGTGATCGCCCGCGGGTTGGCCTCGTGCACCTCGAGCAGTAGGACGGGGGCGTACGCCGCGGCCCACGCAGCGACCGGCTCGACGAGGCGCGCCAGCAGGCCCCGGCCGCGGGCGGGCGGCGTGATGAAGACGGCTCCCGAGGTAGGGCCTGTCCTTAATGAAGAACCCCGAGACCATCGCGACCGGTCGGCCCTCGTCGCGGGCGAGCAGGCTGAGCGGCACCTCGATCATCCGGCGGCGCCAGGCCGCCTCGTCCTTGGCGGTCGCGACAGTGCCCACGAACCCGCTCGCCATCAGGCCACGAGGACTGAGACGTCGTACTCGCTCAGCCGGCGGTCCCTGGTGACCAGCATCAAGTGCTCCTGCCTCGCTTGGGCGATCAGCATCCGGTCGAACGGGTCCCGGTGGTGGTCGGGCAGGACGCGCACCTCCCGGACATGGGCAGGCTCGATGCCCAGGAGGTCGAAGCCCACGGCGACCGCAGCCTCCGCCGGGTCCTCGGGTGGCGTGAGGCGCCCACGCCCTTCCTTGATGGCGATCTCCCAGAGCGACGCGACACTCACGAAGACGGTGTTGCGCGGATCGGCGATTGCTTCTGCTGCGTCTGCCGCCACAGGCTCACCCGTCATCAGCCAGAGCAGGACATGAGTGTCGACCAGCAGCCTCACAGGTCCTCGAAGTCGCCCACGAGGTCGTCCTCCCAGCCCGGCTGGTAGACGTCCTGCCCCTTCCACCGGCCGAAGACGCGGGGGGCGGTGCGCTCCAGCACCGGCACCAAGCGGACGCGGGGCTTGCCAGACCGGGCAATGACGATGTCCTCGCCGCCCACTGCGCGCTCGACCAGGTCCGAGAGTGTGGCCTTCGCCTCAGCGACGTTCACCTGGGTGGTCACAGTCGTCATTCTCACGGTGTTGGTCATGATGGTCAACTGCCCGCACGACGACATCAGCGTGCTCGCACGACGCTGTCCCCTCTTGCGCGTACGACGCGACCTTCGTCCCACACCGGCTCCGGCGCCTCGTAGACCTGCCCGTCGCTGCCGAAGACCAGGAAGCGGTCGAAGCCGCGGGCGAACCAGCGGTCGTGGGTGACGGCCAGGACCGTGCCGTCGAAGCCGGCCAGCCCCTCCTCGAGCGCCTCGGCGCTGTCGAGGTCGAGGTTGTCGGTCGGCTCGTCCAGCAGCAGCATCGTGCATCCGGACAGCTCCAGCAGCAGCACCTGCACCCGGGCCTGCTGCCCACCCGACAGCGTGTCGAAGGCCTGGTCAGCCTGCCCGTGCAACTCGTAGCGGCGCAGCGCCCCGATCGCCTGGGCGCGGTCCAGCCCGCGGCGGCGGTCGTCGCCGCGGTGCAGCACCTCGACCAGCGTCTTGCCGTAGAGGTCGGGCTGCTCGTGAGTCTGGGCGAACCAGCCCGGCTCGACCCGGGCCCCGAGCCGGGAGACGCCGGTGTGCGCGACCGGCTGCCCGGCGAGCAGGCGCAGGAAGTGGCTCTTGCCGCTGCCGTTGGAGCCCAGCACCGCAAGGCGCTCGCCGTAGAAGACCTCCAGGTCGAACGGCTTCATCAGCCCGCTGAGCTCCAGGTCGGTGCAGGTCAGTGCGCGTACGCCGGTCCGGCCGCCCTTGAGCGCCATCGTGACCTTCTGGTCGACGACCTGCTCGGGCGGCGGACCGGCCTCGAGGAACTTGGCGTAGCGGGTCTGCATGGCGGAGTAGCGAGCAGCCATGTCGGGACTGATCTTGGCCTGCTCGCGCAACGTGATGACGAGCTTGCGCAACCGCTCCTTCTCCTCGTCCCAGCGCTTGTGCAGCTCGTCGAGCCGGTCCCGGCGGGCCTGGCGGGCCGCGGCGTAGGTGTCCCACCCGGCGCCGTGCACCCAGGCGCCGTGCGCCTCGATGGTCACCATCCGGGTGGCGGAGCGGCTGAGCAGCTCGCGGTCGTGGCTGACGAACAGCACCGTCTTGCTCGACTCGGCCAGCGCCCCCTCCAGCCAGCGCTTGCCGGGCACGTCGAGGTAGTTGTCCGGCTCGTCGAGCAGCAGGACCTCGTCGGTGCCGCGCAGCAGCGCCTCGAGGGCGAGCCGCTTCTGCTCCCCGCCCGACAGCGTCGCCAGACTGCGGAACTGCGCCTGCTCGTACGGCACGCCCAGTGCCGCCATCGTGCAGACGTCCCAGGTCACCTCGGCGTCGTAGCCGTGCGCGTCACCCCAGTCCGACAGCGCCGTGGCGTAGCGCATCTGGGTCTTCTCGGTGTCGTCGGTCATCATGGCGAGCTCGGCGGCCTCCAGAGCCTTGCCGGCGTCGCGGATCCCGGGCGG
>JBBPYI010000324.1:0-6419 GCA_038200075.1 Mycobacteriales bacterium | reverse complement strand
GGCCGGGCGGCGGGGCGGCGGGTTCGGGTGCGCTCCCCCGCAGATGGCCCCCCCGCGGCTGCGGCCCGGGCAGTCGCCGCGGGACCGCACCGGGGGCAAGGACGAGGGCGTCGTACGCTAACGCCGCCCCGTCGGCCAGCTGCACCTGACGCGCCTCGCGGTCCAGGTGGACGGCGGCGACCCCCAGCCGCAGGTCGACGTCGAGCTCGGCGTAGGCACCCACGGGCCGCAGCAGCGGCGGAGCGGTCCCGTCCTTCAGCGCCTGCTTGGACAGCGGCGGTCGGTCGTACGGGTGCTCGCGCTCCTCCCCGACCAGGGTCACGCCACCGGCGTGACCGGCGCGGCGCAGCTCCTCCACAGTGCGCAGGCCACCCAGGCCCGCCCCCACCACAACGATGTCCACGACCTGACCCTAGGAGGCCGATAGCGTGCCGCGCATGACGAACGCCACCGCCGCGGCCGCTCGCTGGGCCGAGCTGTCCGGCCATGCTCGTCATGACGTCGCGCTGGTGATGGGCTCGGGCTGGGCACCGGCCGCCGATGTGCTCGGCTCCGCCGAGGTCGAGGTACCGATGACCGATCTGCCCGGCTTCCTGCCGCCTGCGGTGGCCGGCCACGCCGGCACCGTGCGCTCGCTGGACGTCTCAGGCGCGAGGGTGATGCTGCTGGTCGGTCGCACCCATCTCTACGAGGGACGCGGCGTCGAGGCGGTCGTCCACGGCGTACGCGTCGCTGCCGCCGCTGGCTGCCGTTCGATCGTGCTCACCAACGCCGCAGGCGGCATCGGTGAGGGGCTGCAGGTCGGCCAGCCGGTGCTCATCAGCGACCACCTCAACCTGACCGCGACCTCGCCGCTGGTGGGTCCCCGCTTCGTCGACCTCACCGACCTCTACTCGGCCCGGCTCCGCGCGCTCGTCCGGACCGTCGACCCGTCCCTGACCGAGGGGGTCTACGCGGCGCTGCCCGGACCGCACTACGAGACGCCGGCCGAGATCCGGATGCTGCGCACGATGGGCGCCGACCTGGTCGGCATGTCGACCGCACTGGAGGCCATCGCCGCAGGCGCTGAGGGCCTGGACGTGCTCGGCATCTCGCTGGTGACCAACCTCGCGGCGGGTCTGAGTGGCGAGAAGCTCAATCACGCAGAGGTTCTCGAGGCCGGCAAGGCCTCGGCCGCCCGGGTCGGAGCGCTGCTGGCCCAGGTGGTCGGCCAGCTGTGATCGAGCAGGTCCGCGCATGGATCGCCGACGACCCCGACCCGGTGACCCGCGCCGAGCTGCAGGCCCTGCTCGACGCGGGTGACACCGAAGCGCTGGCCGAGCGCTTCGCCGGACCGCTGCGCTTCGGCACGGCCGGGCTCAGGGGGCCGCTGCGCGGCGGACCGAACGGCATGAACCGCGCCGTCGTCAGGCGTACTGCCGCCGGGCTCGCCCGTGACCTGGGTGCCGGCGCGACGGTGGTCGTGGGCCGGGACGCCCGGCACGGCTCGGCGGACGTCCTGGCCGATGTCGGCGCGGTACTGGCCGGCGCGGGCCTGCGCGCGCTGCTGATGCCGCGCGAGCTGCCGACCCCGGTGCTGGCCTTTGCGGTGCTGCACCTGTCCGCTGACGCCGGCGTGATGGTCACGGCCAGCCACAACCCGCCCCAGGACAACGGCATCAAGGTCTACCTCGCCGACGGTGCCCAGCTCCCCTCGCCCGCCGACGTCGAGGTGGAGGGTGAGATCGGCTGTGTGGGGTCAGTTCTGGACCTCCCGCTGGGTGTTGCCGAGGTCCTCCACGAGGAGGTCGTCGAGGCCTATCTGGACGCCGTGGCTGCGCTGCCGCTGACCGACCACCGCGACGTGCGGGTGGCCTACACCCCGATGCACGGCGTCGGTCTGGAGACGCTGCTCGCGGCCTTTGCCCGTGCCGGCTTCGCGCCGCCGGCGGTCGTCTGCCAGCAGGCGCAGCCCGACCCCGACTTCCCGACCGTGGCCTTTCCCAACCCCGAGGAGCCAGGCGCCCTGGATCTGCTGCGCAGGCTGTCGGTCGACGCCGACATCGCGATCGCCAGTGACCCGGATGCGGACCGGATCGCCGTGATGGTGGGGGAGCGGTCGCTCCGGGGCGACGAGACCGGCGTGCTGCTCGCCGACCACCTGCTGGCGCACGGCCGGCGCGGGCGCCTCGCCACCACCGTCGTGTCGTCGTCGATGCTGGGCAAGCTCGCGGCGGCGTACGGCGTGCCCTTCACCGAGACGCTCACCGGCTTCAAGCACCTGGCCCGGGCGGGGGAGGACCTGCTCTACGCCTACGAGGAGGCGCTCGGCGTCGCGGTGGCTCCGACCGTCGTCCGCGACAAGGACGGCATCTCCGCGGCGCTGCTCGTCGCCGAGATGGCCGCCGAGGAGAAGGCCCGCGGTCGGACCCTGCTGGACCGGCTCGCGGACCTCGAGCGGGCTCACGGCCGCCACGAGACGCGCCAGCTCTCCTACCGGGTCGACGATCTCGCGCTCATCGTCGGCGCCGTCGAAGACCTGCGCGCGCACCCGCCGGCGGCGTACGGCGCCCTGGTCGTCACGGGTGTCGAGCAGCCGGCCGCGGACGTCCTGGTGCACCGGCTCGCAGCCGGCCGGGTGGTGGTGCGGCCCAGCGGCACCGAGCCCAAGCTCAAGGCCTACCTGGAGCTCGTCGACCCCGCTCCCGGGACGATGGACGCCTTGGCGAAGGCGGTCGACGAGCGGCTCGGCCTCTAGCGTGGCGCCCGTGCCCTGGACCCGTGAGAGCGTCGCCCGCACCGTCGACCACACCCTGCTCACGCCCGGCTCCACCGATGCGCAGGTCGCCGCGCTGGCTCTGGAGGCTGCCGAGCTCGGCGCGTACAGCATCTGCGTCAACGCCTCCCGATTGCCGGTCACCACGGACCTGGTGGTCTGCACCGTCGTGGGCTTCCCCTCCGGAGCCCATCACAGCGAGGTCAAGGCCGTCGAGGCGGCGCTGGCCGTACGCCACGGTGCCCGAGAGGTCGACATGGTCATCGACCTGGGTCGCGCCGTGGCCGGGGACTGGGACGCCGTCGAGGCCGACGTCGCCTCGGTCAAGGCGGCCTGTGGCGACGCGCTGCTCAAGGTGATCCTGGAGACCGCTGCCCTGTCCGCCGACAAGATCGTCGAGGCTTGTGTGCGGGTCGAGGCCGGCGGCGCGCAGTACGTCAAGACCTCCACCGGCTTCCACCCGTCGGGCGGGGCGTCGATCGAAGCCGTACGCCTGCTGCGCGAGACCGTCGGCGAGCGGCTGGGCGTCAAGGCCAGCGGCGGGATCCGGGACACCGCGACCGCGCTGGCGATGCTGGAAGCGGGCGCGTCGCGGCTCGGGCTGTCGGGCACCCGGGCGGTGCTGGGCGGTCTTGTCAGTCCGTAGTGCTTGGGTCGAGTGAGCCGGCTGCCGATGGGAAGGCACGCTGTCACCTACGGGAGGACGAAGACCATGACCCAGACCCTGCTCGCTCCCACCGACCTGACCGCGATGGACCGCTGCGACCGCTGCGGCGCCCAGGCTTTCTACCGCGCCGTCCTGATCAACGGCGAGCTGCTGTTCTGCGCCCACCACGGGCGGGAGTACGGCGAGAAGCTCGCGGCGTCGGCCGTGCGCATCGAGGACCGCTCCGGCGAGATCAACGCCAAGCCCAGCCCCGCGGCGTACTGAGTCAGACCGGCCCCGGCAGGTCCAGCACCTCGCCGGGGCCGTGTTCCGTGCGGCCGTCAGGGGTCAGCAGCCACACCGACTGGTGACCCCTGACGACCCACTGCCCGGCGTCCCACACCAGAGCGGTGTCCTCGTCGATCCCCACCACGGTGACGACGTCGGGGGAGGGGGTGAGATAGCGCGTCACGAGGTCGGGCAGCCAGGCGGTGAAGCGGTCGAAGTGCGGGATGACCCGCAGCCCGGGCACGACCCCGAGTCCGCCGTCGGCGTCGCGCAGCGGGTGCCGGATGTCGGGCACCCAGGACGTCAGGGCCATCGCGCCGGCGCTGCACCCCGCCAGCGCCGCGCCGCCTCGCCAGGCCCGCTCGATGGCCTGCCAGACCAGGGTGCCGCGCAACGTCTCAGAGCAGTACGGCGGGTTGCCGCCGGACAGGTAGATCAGGCCGGCGCCGTCCACGAGGGCCGCGAGCGCTGGGTCGTCGGCGTCGTGGCGGTCCTTGACGAGCAGCGGCACAGCCTCCACGCTGAGCCGGGCGGCCTGTGCCTGGCCGAGCGCGACCCAGCGCGCGAGCGACGTCGCACCCTCGGGCGCCGCCGCGGTCGGCAGCTGCACGTAGCGGGCCGGGCGGCCCTGGAGCAGCTGCGCCTCGACCTCGAGCATCACCGGCAGATACTCACCGCTGCCCACCAGGGCAACCGGTCCAGGGCTCATCTGCCGGACGCTACCGTCGGCGCATGAGCGCACCCCGTACGCACGACGTGGTCGTCCACGGTGCCACCGGCTTCGTCGGTCGCCTGACCGCCGCCTACCTCGCTCGCGCGGCGCCGCCCGGCACCCGGCTCGCGCTGTCCGGCCGATCACTGAGCAGGCTGGAGGCCGTACGCGCCGACCTGGGGGTCGACTGGCCGCTGCTCGTCGCCGACAGCGCCGACGCCGAGGCGCTTGCCGAGCTCGCGCAGTCCACGACGGCGGTCGCCACGACGGTCGGCCCGTACGCCCGGCACGGTCTGCCCCTGGTAGCCGCCTGCGCGGCCGCTGGCACGCACTACGCGGACCTGACGGGTGAGGCGCTGTTCGTCCGCGACGCCATCGACGCCTCCCATGACGCGGCGGTCGACAGCGGCGCGCGGATCGTCACCTCCTGCGGCTTCGACTCGATTCCGTCTGACCTCGGTGTGCTGCTGACCGCCGGGGCGGCCCGCGCCGACGGCGCCGGGGCCCTCACCGACACGACCTTGGTGCTGGTGTCGGCGCGGGGCGGGTTCAGCGGCGGCACGATCGACTCGCTGCGCGGCGTCGTCGACCTGGTCAAGAGCGACAGCAGCAAGCGCAAGGCGTTGACCGACCCGTACTCCCTCTCACCCGATCGGGCGGCTGAGCCCGACCTCGGGCGCGAGAGCGACGCCGTTGGCATCGGCCGGGTCGACGGGCGCTGGACCGGGCCGTTCATCATGGCGCCGCACAACACGCGCATCGTGCGGCGGAGCAATGCGCTGCAGGAGTGGGCGTACGGCCGGACCTTCCGCTACCGCGAGCTGATGGGCTTCGGCCGGTCACCGATCGGACCGGTGTTGGCAGCCGCGACGGCCGGTGGGATCGCTTTTGCTGGAGTGGGATTGGCGCTGCCACCCACCCGTGCGCTGCTGGACCGGGTGCTGCCCAAGCCGGGTGAGGGGCCGTCCCCCGAGACCCAGGCCAAGGGCCACTTCACCGTCGAGGTGGTTGCCGGCACGGAGTCCGGTGCGCGCTATCGCACCACCGTCTCGGCCAAGGGCGACCCGGGCTACGCGGCGACCGCGGTGATGCTCGGGGAGTCGGCGCTGTGCCTGGCGCTGGACCCGCTGACGTCCGGCGGCGGTGTGCTGACGCCAGCCACCGCGATGGGGGTGAGCCTGGCTGACCGGCTGCGGGCTGCCGGGTTCACGCTGACGACGCAGCGGTTGTGACGCCGGGGCCGGGCAGCCATCTGCGGCTGGCGCGGCCGACAGCCGACCTCGCGGCCGCGGAGCGGTTCTGGGTCGACGGCCTGGGGTTGCAGGTCTTGTGGCGTACGCCGTCGGACGCTTCCGAGCCGCTGCTCATGGTCGGCTGGACGGGTGCAGGTTGGCACCTGGAGCTGGTCGGCGGCAGCGGCGTCGACCCGGCGCCGACCGAGGAGGACCTGCTGGTCCTGTATCTGGACGGTCGTGTCGACTCAGCGATGGTGGATCGGCTCGTCGCCGCGGGCGGCGAGGTGGTGGCGTCGCGCAATCCCTACTGGGACGAGTGGGGAACCACGGTGCAGGATTCGGACGGCTACCGGCTCGTGCTGTGTTCGCGCGCCTGGGACTGACCGGCAGCTCTATCGGCCCCGGTTCTGTCGGAGGTCGGTCGTAGTCTCGAATGTATGAGCGAGACAACCTCTGATCGGCCGGCTTGTCTGGAGTGGTTCTCCCGCGACCTGGGTCTGCCGGCGACGTCCCCGGCGCGGTTGGCGTCGATGGTCGACGGTGCGCTGGATCGGGCCGATCGGGTGTTGGTCACCGTCACCCCGCGCGAGGAGCTCGACGTGTCGGCCCGCTGGCAACGCCTTGGCGATCAAGCCTGGTGCGGGCAGCTGCGTCATGTCGTGGCCTGCACCGCCCGGCTGTCCGGCACCGACCGGGACTTCGCCGGTGACGAGCTCGCGCTGGCCCTGGGAGTCGGGTCACCGACCGGCCGGGCGCTGGTGTGGCAGTACGGCGCGATCGCCT
>JBBPYI010000323.1:0-2351 GCA_038200075.1 Mycobacteriales bacterium | reverse complement strand
GGCATCTACGGCGGGACGGTCATGGCCGTCGCGCCCGACGTCGACAACGGCGTGCTCGGCGTGCCGGGCAGCAACTACTCGACCCTGCTGTCGCGCTCGGTCGACTTCGCGCTCTACTCGGTGCCGCTCTACACCGCCTACCCGAGCGAGTACGAGCGGCAGCTGCTGTTCAGCGTCATCCAGATCCTCTGGGACCGGGGCGACCCGAACGGCTACGTGAACCAGCTGCGACCGGGCAACGAGCTGCCGGACACGCCGCCCCACCGGGTGATGTTCCAGCCGTCGTTCGGCGACCACCAGGTGGCCAACGTCAGCGCCGAGGTGGCCGCTCGCACAATCGGCGCCGCAGTGGATCCGCAGGCCCTCGAGGCCGGCCGCTCACCTGATGTCACGCCCCAGTGGGGCGTGCCGCGCATCGACGCCTACCCCTACCGCGGCAGCGCGCTGGTCTACTTCGACACCGGTGCGCTCAGCGCCTCCAACCCACGCGGCACCCCGGCGCCGCCGACGGAGAACGTCCCGCCCCGCGCCGGTCAGGACCCCCACGAGGCGGCTCGGCGCGCCGCCTGCGGTCGGGTCCTCAAGAGCGACTTCCTGCGTCCGGACAGCTTCGTGGGCACGCCCTGCCTGGGCGCGCCGTACTTCTCTTTCGACTACCTCGGCGCCGACGGCGTTGCCGGTCAGGGTGACACGGTGCAGGACGGCGACATCGTCCCGCTCGGCGCTGAGCCGGCGCCGCCCGCCGAGTCCGGACCCACCAAGCCCGGCAAGGGCAAGGGCCGAGACAAGGACAAAGGCAAGCAGGCGGGTCGACGCTGAGCAATCTGCAGCGGTTCGTGACTGCGCAGGACCGGGACGGCATCTACGACAGCGCCCTGGCCGAGCTGCGCGCTGGCAGCAAGCAGACCCACTGGATGTGGTTCGTCCTGCCGCAGCTGGCCGGCCTGGGTCGTAGCGCCACCGCCCAGCGCTACGCCCTCGCCGATCTGGGCGAAGCCCGTGACTACATGGCGCACCCGGTGCTGGGACCGCGTCTGCGGGAGCGCGCCGACGTACTGGCCGCGCTTCCCGGAGCCGATGCCAGGCAGGTGCTGGGGGAGATCGACGCGCAGAAGCTGAGGTCCTGCCTGACCCTGTTCAGCCTGGCAGCGCCAGGCGAGCCGGTCTTCGAGGTCGTGCTGGCGAAGTACTTCGCCGGACGCAAGGACACAGCAACGCTGGCCCTGCTCACCTGGGCAGGCGCCGCTCACGCGGCCGCGAGCGCCGTGGTCGCAACGGGGCTGCTGTGCGCCGCGCCGCGCAGCCGCGCCACACCCCCGAGGCGTACGCCAGGTCGTCGACCAGCCTCAGCACGGTCCAGCGCAGCGGGTCGATCGAGGGCCGTCGCTGCAACAGGTCCAGCAGCGGAGGGGCGAGCAGCAGCACCAGTGCCGTCGGTCGGGTGCGGCGACCGCACAGCGCGGCCATCAGCAGTGGAAAGGTGCTCACTGCGCCTGAACCACCAAGACCTCCTGCTGTCGAGGTGATCCCCCGGCCCACGGTCGTCACGGCAGCACTGGCCGCCGCCGGCCCCTGAAGGCTGGACCGCCACAGCCGGCGGTGCAGCCGCGCGGTGGGCACAGCGGCGGCGACCAACGCCCACGCGGGTCGACGGGCTGCCAGCAGCAGCCAGGCGGCGGTCGGCCAGGGCGAGAGCACCAGGGGGGTCAGCCGGTCGCCGTGGCGCAGAGCCAACGGCGCAGCAGACGTGCCGTAGTCGTGCCGACGCCGCAGCCACGCCACCCACCGCTGCGGCTCGCTGTGCTCGACGACGGTGCGGGGGTCGTAGCGGACCGTCCAGCCGGCATCGTGCAGGCGCCAGACCAGATCGACGTCCTCACCGAACCGCAGCTCGGGGTCGAAGGCCCGGTCGCCCAGGGCGCTGCAGCGTACGACCAGGGCTGCGGTCGGGAGGTAGGCCACCCTGGCGCCGGGGCGGACCCGCGCCTCGTGCGGTCCGAGATCGAGCGGCCCCCGAGCCGCCGCGTAGCGCGCGAGCAGCGTGGGACCGGGGAGGGACCGCACCCGTGGAGCCACCGCGGCAACCGTCGGATCGGCGAAGTGGCCCAGCAGCTCCGGAAGGAAACCGGGCGGTACGACGCAGTCGCTATCGACGAACGCCACGAGGGCGCTCGCGGCAGCATCGACCCCGACGTTGCGGGCTCCGCCCGGGCCGGTATTGACGTCCTGGCGCAGCAGGCGGGCGCCGTGCCGCATCACCACCGCGCGGATCGTGTCCGGGTCATGCGAGGCGTCGTCGACGACCAGCACCGTCGCGCTGTGGCCGAGCGCGGTCAGGCACCGGTCGAGCT
>JBBPYI010000322.1:0-7052 GCA_038200075.1 Mycobacteriales bacterium | reverse complement strand
GGCGGTCTTGTGCCGGCGGAGCTCGGGGCGATGACGCTCGCGGCGGTCCTGTGGGACATGGACGGGCTGCTCGTCGACAGCGAGCCGGTGTGGACCCGCGCCGAGGTCGAGCTCGCAGAGCGGTTCGGCGGGGTCTGGGGCGAGGCGGTGAAGGCAGCCGTCGTCGGCACCCGCCTCGACGTCGCAGTGCCGACGATCTTGCGCTGGTTCGGCGAACCCGCGACCCCCGAGCAGGTCGTCGAGGCCTCACAGTGGCTGCTCGACACGATGATCGGGCTGTTCGCCGCCGAGCTGCCGCTGCTGCCCGGCGCCCGCGATCTGCTGGCGGCGGTGCACGCCGAGGGCGTCCCGATGGCGCTGGTGAGCTCGTCCTACCGCGTGCTCGTCGATGCGGTTCTGGCCGGCGGCCTCGGGCCGTTCGCGCTCACGGTCGCCGGCGACGAGGTCCTGCACGGCAAGCCCCACCCGGAGCCGTATCTCACCGCCGCCGCCAGCCTGGGCGTCGCGCCGGGTCAGTGTGTCGTGCTGGAGGACTCGCCCGCTGGCGTGGCCAGCGCCGAGGCGGCCGGCTGCGCGGTCGTCGCCGTCCCGAGCGTGCCCGGCGTCGAGCTCGAGCCGAACGCGCGCCGAATCGTACGACCGACGCTTTCCAGCGTCACGGTCGGCGACCTGCGCGCGCTGACACGCGAGCGCGCCGTCCCCGAGGGGTGACCAGCGCGGTCGGGCCGGATAGCTCAGTCGAAGATGTCGGGGTTGTCCTTGCTGATCCGCTCCCAGATCGGCTGGAACTGGAACCAGCCGGCGAGCTCGAAACCGACCTGACCCTTGGTCGCGGCAGCCTCCTCGGCATCGATCTGGATCGGCTTGCTGCCGTGGCCGGCGGCGGCGGAGTAGGCCATCAGCTGCGCCTGGGCGGTGCGCTCCAGGGTGAGGAACCACCAGGCCGCGCTGTCGACGGTCTCGCCGACGGTGAGCATGCCGTGGTTGCGCAGGATGACGGCCTTGTGCTCGCCGAGCGCGCGCCCGATCCGGTCGCCCTCCTCCGAGGACAGCACCACGCCGCGGTAGTCGCTGTAGGTGCCGATGTCCTCGAAGAACGCACAGGCGTCCTGGGTCAGCGGCTCGATGGTCATGTCGAGCGAGGACAGCGTCTTGCCGTACGGCCCGTGGGCGTGGGCGGCGGCGACGACATCGGGCCGGGCGGCGTGCACGGCGCAGTGGATCGCCACTGCAGCGCCGTTGACGGCCCGGTCACCCTCGACGACCTCGCCGGCGTGGTCCACCCGCACCAGGTCGCTGCTCTTGATCATGCTGAAGTGCATGCCGAACGGGTTGACCCAGTAGGACTCGGGGAACTCCGGGTCGCGCACCGTCACGTGTCCGGCGACGCCCTCGTCCAGGCCCGCCTTGCTGAACATCCGGAAGGCCGCTGCCAGCTTGGCCTTGCGGCTTGCGCGCTCGTCCTCGACCGAGTCGAACGTCGGCGGCAGCGGCAGGTAAAGGCTCTTGCCGGTCACGGCAGGGGTCTCGGTGACCGCCTCGGTCACCAGCTCATCGGCGTGCGCGGCGGCGGTGGGGGACTGCTCGGTGATGCTCACGGTTCCTCCTGGGGGGATGCGGCGACTGTCCCCAGTGTGCACCCGCGACGTGGCCGGGGTCACCCCGCGCGACGCGCGGCGGGTCAGGAACCGCCTGGAGCCGGGAGCGGGTCTGCAGGCGCGTGCTGCCTCGCCCGGGCCGCCTCGAAGGCCGCCCGCTGGTGGGGAAGCGGCTCGTCTGGCCCCGGGACGTGCTCGGGCCACGGCGGCGGGGTCCCGCCGAAGGACGGACACAGCGCCTTGTGGTCGCACCAGTCGCACAACTTCGACGGCCGCGGCAGGAACTCGCGCCGTTGGGTCGCCGTCTCGACGGCGTCCCAGAGCGCGAGCAGCTTGCGCTCGGTCGCCAACAGGTCGGCCTCATCGGGGGAGTAGCGCAGGATCTCGCGGTCGCCGAGGTACATCAGCTGGAGCAGACGCGGCACCACGCCGCGGGTGCGCCACAGCACGAGTGCGTAGAACTTCATCTGGAACAGCGCCTTGGCCTCGAACATCTCGCCGGGAGCGCGGCCCGTCTTGTAGTCCACGACCCGCAGATCCCCTGTGGACGTGGTGTCGACCCGGTCCACGATCCCGCGCAGGCGCAGCCCTCCGGGCAGCACGACCTGGACGAGCTGCTCGCGCGCGGCCGGCTCCAGCCGGGTCGGGTCCTCCAGGCTGAAGTAGCCCGCCAGCAGGTCCCGGGACGTGCCCAGCCAGGTCGTGAGCTCGGCCTCGTCGGCGAACAGCCCTCCGACCTCCGGCTCGGCCAGCAGCAGTCGCTCCCACTCCGGACGCACCAGCGCCTTCGCGGCCTCCAGCGTGCGCTCCAGGGCCGGCAGGTCGTAGAGCCGCTCCAGCACGGCGTGCACCACGGTCCCGCGGGTCGCGGCGGGCGACGGCGACGACGGCAGGCGGTCGATGGTGCGGAAGCGGAACAGCAGCGGGCAGGTCATGAAGTCGCCGGCGCGCGAGGGCGACAGCGAGCCCGTCACGACGGGTGTGGCGGTCGGTGCGGTCATGACGGCGACGCTACGTGTGGCCTGCGACAGAACCGTCGCGCAACGCCGCGAACAAGGCCGTCACCTACGACAGACGGGTGCGGCGGGGGTTGGAGACGGTCACGGGGGCCGGCGTGGGCTGCGTGGGCGTGGCGGGCTTGGTCGGGGTGGAGGTCATGGCGCCACCGTGCCCGTTCGGCCGCCCCAGGCGCGCATCCTGACGGTGTGAGGTGCCCCACGCTGGAGCCTTCCCCGGGCGGTGGTCCGGCCGTACCCTGCCGGTTATGTCGCAGACCAAGGGCACGGTGTCGCGCCAGACCCACGTCGGGATTCCCGCAGGGCTGGTGGAGGAGGAGCACGGTCGCGACGCCTTCGCCGGACCGGTCAGCCATCTCTACCGGACCGCCCCACCCACGGCGTGGGTGGACGTCGACGGCCCGTTGCGGCCGCTGAGCTTCGACCTCAACCAGCTCGCGCCGGCCGACGCCGAGGACCCCGAGGGCTGGCGCGCCCTCGTGCTGTCCAACGACGACCTGCGGGTGTGGGTCAGCCGGCTCGCCGCACCGATGCCCTACGCCTACCGCAACGGCGACGCCGACGAGGTCGTCTACGTGCATCAGGGCGCAGGCGTCCTGCAGACCGACTACGGCCCGCTGAGCTTCGCCGCGCAGGACTACCTCGTCATCCCCCGCGGTACGGCGCACCGCGTCGTCCCCTCCGAGCCGTGCTTCCTCTACGTCATCGAGTCCACCGAGCCGGTCGCCCGACCGGACTTCGGCCTGCTGGGGCGCCACGCCGTCATCGACGAGCGGGTGCTGGTGACCCCCGAGCCGTACGCCGCGCCGCCGGCCGACTGGCTTCCCGACGGCGACGGACGCTGGCGCCTGAAGGTCCTGCGCCGCGGGCAGTGGACGACCTTCCGCTACCCGCACCACCCGTTCAACGCGGTCGGCTGGGCGGGCGACCTCGCGCCGTACCGCCTGTCGACCGGCGACATCCGGCCGGTCACCGCCCCCGGCTACCACCTGCCGCCGAGCGTCCACACGACCTTCCGGTGCGGCGCCTTCGACATCGCGACCTTCGTCCCGCGGCCGTTCGAGACCGACCCGGAAGCCCTGCGCGTGCCGTTCTTCCACGCCAACGTCGACAACGACGAGGTCATCTTCTACAGCCGAGGCAACTTCTTCAGCCGCAAGGGGATCGGCGAGGGCTGGCTGACCCTGCATCCCGCCGGCGTCCAGCACGGACCGCAGCCAGGGGCCGCCGAGGCCGCCGCGACCCTCGAGGGCACCAGCGAGGTCGCCGTGATGATCGAGTGCCGGCACCCGTTGACGGTCAGCGACGACGCCAAGGTCAGCGAGGACCCGGCCTACACGACCTCGTGGGCCCGGGGCCTCGGGCTGCTCTGAACGACCCGGTTGCTCAGCTCGCCGAGGCCCTCGACGCGTAGCGTCACGACGCAGTCGGCCGGCAGCCAGCGGTCCAGGTCCAGCCCGCAGCCCCCGCCGTACGTCCCGGAGCCCACGACGTCGGTCGGGTAGAGGTCCTCGTCCTGGGAGGCCCAGGCCAGCATCTGCCCGAAGCTCCAGCGCCGACCGGCCGTCGAGCCGGTCGACCACACCTCGCCGTCGACGAGCACCGCCATCTCGTGGGGGTCCTCCGGCGACCACTCGTCGGGCGTGACGACCCAGGGCCCGAGGGTGGTGGCGAAGTCCTTGCCCTTGGCCGGACCGAGCCAGCAGCTCATCTCCTCGCGCTGCACGTCGCGCGCCGACCAGTCGTTCATGATCGTCCAGCCGAAGACGAGGTCGGCCGCGGTCGCCGGCGTCAGGTCGCGCCCCTGCCGTCCGACGACGGCAGCGACCTCGCACTCGAAGTCCATCTGCTGGGTGTAGGACGGCCAGGCCACGACGTCGTCCGGTCCGACGATCGAGCGCCGGTTGCCCTTGTAGAACACCGGCAGCCGGTCCCACGCCTCGGGCACCGGGGTCCCGCGCCGGGCGGCCCCGCGCTCGACGTGGTCGGCGAAGGCCAGGAAGTCGCGCAGGCTGTTGGGCGCGCGAAGCGGCGCCAGCAGGCGTACGGCCGACAGCGGTGCCCAGCCCGGTGCGTCCTCACCGGCGGATCGCACGAGGTCGGTCGCCCGGGCCTGAACCGCGGGGGAGGCCTCGACGAGGTCGACGAGGTCGGCGGGCAGCTCGGCGTCCCGGCTGCGCCCCCACACCCCGGCGTCGAGCACCCGGTCGCCGTCGGGGGACATCGCCCCGAGCCGCGCGGGACTGCCCTGGGGCGTCGTGAACGAGCACCAGCGCACGCAGACCTCCGGATGACGGGCGGGGATGGGATGGTGCCAGATGTGAGCGCTGCGGATATCTCCGACCCGCAGCTCACCGCTGTGCTGCTGGCGCTTGCGGGGACCAGGCAGGGTCAGCGGGTCGCCGCCGTCGGCGCCGGCCCCGTCGTCGCCCGCGGGCTGCTCGCGGGCTCCGGGACGCAGGACCTCGTCGCCACCGATGCCGACGTCGTGGTGGCCGGCGCGGCGTACGAGGTGCCCGGAGCCCTCACCCTGCTCGCGCCGGGCGGACGCCTGGTGGCTGTCGCGGCCGACTCCGCCGCGGCGCGACGGGTCGCGGTGTCGGCAGGGCTGGAGCTGCGACACGTCGAGGCGGTCGGCCGGCGGGTGGCCTGGTCGGCGCAGCGGCCCGTAGGCTGACCCCGATGAGTCGCGCCGGGGTCCAGCTCGGCCGCGTGCTCGGGGTGCCGGTGCTCGTGTCGCCGTCCTGGCTGCTGTTCGCCGGCTTCATCCTCATCAGCTTCGGCCCGCAGCTGGCGCAGTCCTACGGAACCGGCCGCGGCTACACCGCCGCCGGCGCGTTCGCGATCCTGCTGCTGGTCAGCGTGCTGCTGCACGAGATCGGCCACTGCGTCGTCGCCCGGGCCTTCGGGCTGCCGGTCAAGAGCATCACCGTGACCTTCCTCGCCGGGCTGACCGAGATCACCGAGCCTCCGCAGACTCCTGCGAGGGAGTACGCCGTGGCCGTCATCGGCCCGATGATCTCGCTGCTGCTGGCCGCCGTCGGCTTCGGCCTGCTGCCGCTGTTCGAGCAGGGCAGCCTGCCCTATCTGCTGAGCGGGATCGTCGGGCTGTCCAACGGGCTGGTCGCGGGCTTCAACCTGCTGCCCGGCCTGCCGCTGGACGGCGGGCGGGTCCTGCGCTCGGCGCTGTGGAAGATCACCGGCGACCCGGACCGCTCCACCATCCTGGCCGCCCAGTCCGGTCGGGCCGTGGCCGTCGTCGTGGTCCCTGTGCTGCTGCTGGGGGTGCTGCCCGGGCTCGGGGTGACCCGGCTGTCGGTCTCGACCGTGCTGCTGACCGCGCTGGTCGCGTCCTTCATCTACGTCGGCGCGAACACCACACTCAAGCGCGCGGCGTTCCAGGCCCGGGTGCCCCGCGCCTCGATCGCCGCCCTGGCCCGCCCGGCGGTCGCGGTGCCGGCCAGCACCCCGCTGGCCGAGGCGGTCCGGCGGGCCCGGGAAGCCGGGGTGCACGGGGTCGTCGTCGTCGACGGGCTGGGCCGGCCCGAGGCGGTCGTCAACGAGACCGCGCTGCTGGCCGTGCCGGAGGACCGGCGCCCGTGGGTCGCCGTCTCGACCGTCGCCCGCCGGATCGAGACCGGCATGGTGCTCGACGCCGCCCTGTCCGGCGAAGCGCTGCTGAGCGCGATGCGCGCCCTGCCGGCCAGCGAGTACGTCGTGGAGCACCCGCTGCGGGTGCTGGTGACCGCCGACGTCGCCGCCGTCGTCACCCCCGGCTGAGCCGGCCGTACGCCCTCTCGCTTTGTCGACATCGGAGCACCCACAGCACCCCGGTGCTGTGGACCTTCCGATGTCGTTCGCTCGCGTAGCCTTCTCGGCCCGTGACCACCCCCGAACCCACCGCACCCCTCGGCGCTGAGCGCAGGCGCGGGCCGCTGCGCCCCGGTGACCAGGTGCAGCTGACCGACCCCAAGGGCCGGATGCACACGATCACGCTCGAGGCCGGCAAGCAGTTCCACACCCACAAGGGGATCCTGGAGCACGACATGCTGCTCGGCGGCCCCGAGGGCGTCGTCGTCACGATCGGCACGACCGCCTACCTCGCGCTCCGACCCCTGCTCAGCGACTTCGTTCTGTCGATGCCGCGCGGGGCGCAGGTCGTCTACCCCAAGGACTCCGGCCAGATCGTGCAGATGGCCGACATCTTCCCCGGTGCCCACGTCGTGGAGGCCGGCGTCGGGTCCGGTGCGCTGTCGATGTCGTTGCTGCGGGCGGTGGGGGAGGGCGGCCGGCTGTCGTCCTACGAGCGGCGCGCGGAGTTCGCCGAGATCGCCGTCAAGAACGTCGAGCGGCACTTCGGCGGCCCGCACCCCGCCTGGACCGTGACGATCGGCGACCTGGCCACCACGCTGGACGAGACCGACGTCGACCGGGTCGT
>JBBPYI010000321.1:0-4604 GCA_038200075.1 Mycobacteriales bacterium | reverse complement strand
CGCAGCGATCGCGAGCCGCAGGGCCAGGAACGTGAAGGGCTCCGCGAAGGGCAGGCCGTACTTGGCACCGACGAAGCCGGTGCTCCACAGCAGGACGAACGCCGCGGGCGCCAGCCGGGCCGGGCTCACCGCCGACCTGTGGACGGAAGCTTCTGGGCCACCTGCAGGCCCCACAGCACCAGCGGCACCTGCAGCGGCAGGCGGACCAGCGCGATCCAGCGGGGAACGTCCCCGGGCTCGAACGCCATGTAGACGTTGCCCGGGAAGACCGCGACCAGCAGCAGGGCGGCCGCCAGTCCGCCGCGCCGGCGGGTGCGCGGGACCAGGACGGCCGCGGCGACGGCCAGCTCGGCCACGCCGCTGGCGTAGGTCCAGGCCCGCGGGCGCGGAAGGAACGGCGGGATCAGGGCGTCGAACCCGCTGGGGCGCAGCAGGTGCAGCGTCCCGGCGCCGGCCAGCAGCGCCGCCAGGGCGTACGGCGAGACAGTGCGCAGCCGGTGCATGCGCCCATTCTCGGGGTAGGGGCCGTCAGGACGACGTCGGGACGAGCTGGGAGAGACCACTGTGGGAATTCTGAGCGGGCTGCTGAAGGCCGGGATCGCCAAGAAGGTCTTCGACGAAGCGCGCAAACCGCAGAACCAAGCCAAGGCCAAGGAGCTGTTCCGGTCAGTGACCAAGAAAGGCAAGGCCTGACCGTCAGGTGAGGACGGGCACCGGTGGTGGGGCGGGTTCGTCCAGGCGCACCAGCGCGACGCCGGCCAGCACCAGCAGGCCGCCGGCGAGCTGGAGCCCGGACGGGACCTGACCGACCAGCAGCGCCGCGAACGCCACCGCGAACAGCACCTCGGTCAGACCCACGAACGAGGCCAGCCGGGCGCCGAGCAGGCGGGCGGCGCCGATGCCCGAGACGTATGCCACGACCGCCGCGAGCAGCGCCAGCCCGGCGACCGGGACGAGCCAGCTGACGCGGGCGTCGAGCAGCGTGACGTCGTTGAGCGTGGCGCGCGCAGGAAGCACACCGGTGGCCGCTGCCGTCATCAGCACTGCCGCGCCGACCGCCAGTCCGCCCCAGGCGACCACCAGTGGCGGCAGCGGGTCCTCGCCCCCGGCCGACAGAACGAAGTAGACGGCGAGGCCGACCGCGGCGCTCAGCCCCCACAGCACCCCGACGAGATCCAGGCGCTGGTCACCGAGCAGGTCCAGCACCAGGGCGAGGCCGATGATCGCGGCGCCGGCGCCGGCGATCGTGAGTCGGCGGGGGCGCTGGCCGTGGCGGGCCCACATCCAAGCGACGACCAGCAGGGCCCCTGAGTACTCCAGGAGCAGTGCCACCCCGACCGAGAGCCGCTCCACGGCCTGGAAGAAGCCGAGCTGGGCGCCCGCCACCGCGAAGATGCCGTACGGCACGAAGGTCCGAGATCCCCCTGCCAAAAGCGACATCCGCCCGCGCATCTGCAGCAGGGCGGGCCCGGTCAGGACGAGGGCGGCGATCGCGACCCGGATGGTCACCGCGGCGCCAGGCGTCCAGCCGGCGTCGAGCAGGGAGGTGGCGAAGGCGCCGGAGGTGCCGAAGGACGCGGCTGACAGCACGGCGAGCGCGAGGCCGCTGCGGCCGGGATCGGACATGGGCGCTCCCGCAGAAGTAAGTGACAAACGCAGGTGTAGTCCTTACGTTTGCTGGAGGCTACGTCCCGGCGATGACAGGAGTCAAGGTGATTTTTGCTCCTGACACCGAGCTGGCCCTGCAGGCCGCTGCAGGCCTGGTCAACGACGACCTGCCGGACCTCGCCAGCCTGGACGCGTTCGTGGAGCAGTGGGGCTGGACCGGGTCTCGTCGCGCGGACCTCGCCGAGCTGGCGTCCGTGCGGGAGCTGCAGCCCCGGCTGCGGGAGCTCTGGACGCTGCACGAAGAGGGTGTCGCGGAGGCGGTCAACGCCGTCCTGAGGGAGACGGGCGCGCTGCCCCAGGTGGTCGTCCACGGCAGCGTCGGCTACCACCTGCACGCGACCCGGCCCGAGGCGCCACTGGCCGACCGGATGGCGGTCGAGGCGGCGATGGCCATGGTGGACGTGCTGCGCCAGGGCGAGCTGCGCCGGCTGCACGGCTGCGCGGCTCCCGGCTGCGACCATCTGCTGGTCGACCTGACCAAGAACAGGTCGCGGCGCTTCTGCAGCGACACCTGCGCCAACCGAACCAACGTGGCGGCCTTCCGGGCCCGCCGTACGACTTCTGAAGGAGCTGGCCATGACGCTGTTCGGTGAGCGGGTGGTGCTGCGCGCCCTGGAGCCCGAGGACGCCGAGACCCTCTGGCGCTGGCACAACGATCCCGAGGTCATGCGGTGGATGCACGACCCCTATCCGTCGTCGCTGGCCCAGGTCCGCAAGGACCTCGCCGAACGATCAACTGACAGCCACGCCTCGCTGACGCTGATGGTCGAGGACGGCGCGGGACGTGCCATCGGCATCGTCGCCCTGCACGGGGCCGAACCCGAGAGCGGAGCCGCCGAGCTCGACCTCTACCTGGGCGAGAAGGACACCTGGGGGAGGGGTTTCGCCACCGACGTGATGCGCACCGTCTGTCGCTACGGCTTCGACAAGATGCGGCTGCACCGCATCGAGCTGTCGGTCGCCGACGGCAACGACGCGGCACGGCGGGTCTACGACAAGGTCGGTTTCGTCGTCGAGGGCCGGCGGCGCGAGGTCTTCTGGCGTGATGGCGCCTGGTGCGACGAGACGCTGATGGGACTGCTCGCAGGCGAGCTGCGCTGACGGCGGCTGTTGTCCACAACCTGGCTGGTCGGCCTTGACTGTGGGCGGTGGCTGTGCGCGAGAACTACTGCAGTGCAGGAAGTTACGGGCGTACGGGGGTTGCGCTGACCCTTCCCGTATGGCACTCTTACGGTGTTCGAACACATGTTCTAATACGTCGCAAGGGAGGCCCGATGTCGTCGGCGAGCGAGCACATCTGGCTGGTCCCTGGCAGGGCGTCGCGCTGCGACCCCAGCACCGATCAGCTCAAGCCGGACAGCTTCGACGTCCCGGTCCGGTCGCTCGTCGCTGCGCCAGAGGTGGCTGCTCCCGATGCCCCTGTCCCCTCTCCAGCCGCCCAGCAGGGGGTGCCGGTCGCACAGCTGCCGTCCGGGCCCGCGCCGGTCTCCGCCCGCGTGGAGTCGGCGGACCTGTCCGAGCCGTTGCGGTTGCTGCTCACCGCTGTCGACGCCGTTGCGGCCCAGCCCGCCGTCGACCTCCCCGGCCCCCAGGCGATCGTCGAGGCGCGGGTGCTGCTGGAGGTGACCGAACGACTGCGTCACGTGGGGCTCGACCGGCTCGGTGACATCGACCGGCGCAGCCTGGCGGTCCTGGAGGACGCCCCGAGCACCCACGCGTGGGTGCGCCGTCAGCACACCAGCCTCACCGAGCAGGAGGTCACGCTGGCCCGCCGGCTCGGCCGGGCCCCGCAGGTCGCCGCAGCCCTGACCGGCGGCCAGCTCACGATCGGTCAGGCCACCCGCGTCGGCGCCGCCATGGCCACGGTCCGCCGGCACCTGGATCGGCCCGGCGGGCTCATCCAGGGCCGCAACGGCGAGCAGGTCGTGACCAACGTCGTGACGTCGGGAGTCCGGCAGGTCGTCTGCGAAGCGCTCGGCGGCCTGGAGGACACCGATCCCCGCCTGACCGCCCTGATCACCCAGACCGAGGCCAATGCAGACCGCCCGGCCAGCCAGACCGACCGGGTCGAGCTGGCGTTCCTGACCGTGGCGCAGCTCGCGGATGGGCCACTGCTGACCGCCAGCCTCGGCCGGCTCATCGACGCGATCCTGCCCGAAGCCCTGGAGGACCGCGCCGACACCGCCCACGACGAGCGCGCCTTCGCCATGGTCCGCAAGCACGGCGGTGGCTGGCGCATCACCCAGGGCGAGCTCGACGACCCGACCGGCGAGCTGCTCCACACCGTCCTGACGGCCGCGCTGACCGCCGACAGCGACAACCCGCACGACACCGCCGCCTACGCCCAGCTCCGCGAGCAAGGCTGGCACAGCAGCGACCCGCTACCCGCCGAGGAAGACCCGACCGGTCGAGGCAGCAGCAGCGCCGGCACCGATGACAGCGGCACGGGCAACAGCAGCGGCGACAGCGCTGCAGGGTCCGGGACCAGCAGCCCGGGGCCTCGGTCCATGCGGCAACGGCGCCACGACGCGCTCTCGAGCGTGCTGCGCCGGCTGCTCGACAGCGGCGAGCTCGGACTGCGTGACAAGGCGGCGCCGCACATCAGCGTTACCCTCGGCGTCGAGCTGCTCGAGCACCAACCCGGCGCCCTGCCCGCAACCACCGGCTCCGGCCACACCGTCGCGGCCAGCCTCGCGCTGGCCTGGACCTGCACCGCCGCCCACACCCGCTGGATCCTGAGCCTGGGCCGCACCGTCCTCGCGGCCTCCCACACCGCCAGGACGCTGACCGCGACCGAGCGCAAAGCCAAGCACCTGCAGAGCGGCGGGCGATGTCAGGTCGCCGGCTGCCACCGCGGCCCCGGCCACCGGCTGATCCCCCACCATGCGACGCCCTGGGCCAGCAGCCACACCACCAGCCTGACCGACACCGTCCTG
>JBBPYI010000320.1:0-18014 GCA_038200075.1 Mycobacteriales bacterium | reverse complement strand
TCCACGCCGACAGCCTGCTTGAGCTGGAAGACGAGTCCGGCCCGGATCGACTCCACGATGGCGGGGGTGCCGCCCTCCTCGCGGTGCGCCGGGTCTTCGAGGTAGCGGTGGCTGGTGGTGTTGACGTACATCACGGTGCCGCCGCCGGGGACCACCGGCACCCGGTTGGTCATCAGCTCACGACGCACGACCAGGACGCCGGGGGTGCCCGGTCCGCCGATGAACTTGTGGGGCGAGATGAAGATGGCGTCCTTGCGAGACGTGCCGGGGCCATTCATCTCGATGTCGACGTAGGGCGCACAGGCGGCGAAGTCCCAGAAGTTCAGGGCGCCGTGGGCATGCAGCAGGTCGGCGACGGCTTCGGTGTCGACGACGATGCCGGTGACGTTGGAAGCCGCGGAGAAGGAACCGATCTTCAGCGGCCGGTCGGCGTACTTCTCCAACTCCTCGGCGAGATGATCGAGCGAGACGCGACCGTCGGCGTCCTCGTGGATCGTCACCACGTCGGCGATGGTCTCGCGCCAGGGGATCTCGTTGGAGTGGTGCTCGAAGGGGCCGATGAAGACGACGGGACGCTCATCGGCAGGGATCGCGTCACTGAGGTGATAGCGGTCATCGAGGCCGGCGGGGACGCGCAGGCCGAGGATGCCGATCAGTTTGTCGATCGCGGCGGTGCTTCCCGATCCGCAGAAGACCACCACGGTCTCCTCGTCACCGCCGACGGCCTCGGTGATGATGCGGCGCGCATCTTCGCGAAGCCTGGTGGTCTGCAGGCCGGTGCCGCTCGCCTCGGTGTGGGTGTTGGCGTAGGCCGGGAGCACCTCGTCGCGGATGAAGTCCTCGATGAAGGTCAGGCTGCGTCCCGACGCGGTGTAGTCGGCGTAGGTGACGCGTCGCGGGCCGTAAGGGCCCTGCATGATCTGATCGTCGCCGATCACCGACGCTCGGATGCGTTCGAGCAGTGGCGCGGAGGACGAAGTGGTGAGGCTCACAGAGACCAATCTATTCACTCTGCGCCCGGAAGCCGAACTCCGCCGGCCTCGCGCAGGGTGGCCTCTAAAGGATTCGCTTGTCAAGGGTCTGGCTCCGTAACGTGGGCCCGTGCGTCAACTCCCTGTCTCCGATCCCGGTGTCGCCGACCACCGCAGCCCCGGCCGTTTCCTCTGGTGGCTGGCACTGAGCCAATGGCAAACCCTGCTCGGCGGAATGTTCTTCGGCATCCTCGCCATGAGCTCGCAGGCCGTGCTGCCCGCGGTGCTGGGTCGCGCCATCGACGAGGGTGTCGCCGGCGGCGACGGCGCCAAGCTCATGAAGTGGGCCAGCGTGATGCTGGTCCTGGGCATCGCCCAAGCGGTCTTCGGCATCATGCGCCACCGGTTCGCGGTCACCAACTGGCTCACCGCGGCCTACCGCACAGTCCAGTTGGTCACCCGGCACGCCGTGCACCTGGGCGGCACGCTCCCGCGCAAGGTGTCCACCGGCGAGGTGGTGTCCATCGGCAGCGGCGACATCGCGCACCTCGGTCAGGTCATGGACGTCTCCGCACGCTTCACCGGCGCCATCGTCAGCTTCCTGCTCGTCTCGGTGATCCTGCTCCGTACGTCGGTCACCCTGGGCCTCGTGGTGCTGATCGGGGTGCCCGTGCTGATGCTTCTGGTCGGCCCGATCCTGCGCCCCCTGCAGTCCCGCACCGCCCACCAGCGTGGCCTGATGGGCGACCTGACCAACACCGCCACCGACATCGTCGGCGGTCTGCGCGTGCTTCGTGGGATCGGGGGGGAGCAGGTCTTCCTGGACCGTTACCGCCGCCAGTCCCAGACCGTGCGCACAGCCGGCGTCCGGGTCGCACGGGTGCAGTCACTGCTGGACGCGCTGCAGGTGTTCCTGCCCGGTGTCTTCGTGGTCGTGGTCGTGTGGCTGGGTGCAAGGTATGCCGTCGCCGGCGACATCACTGCCGGTGAGCTGGTCGCCTTCTACGGCTACGCAGCCTTCTTGATGATGCCCCTGCGCACCGTGACCGAGTACGCCAACAAGTTGATCCGGGGTCGGGTCGCGGCGACCCGGGTGTGCCGGATGCTTGCGCTGGAGTCCGACCACGTCGAGCCCGACGCTCCGTCCAACTCGCCCCCGCCGGGCAGCGCCCTCCACGACGCCCGGTCGGGGCTGCACGTCACCGCCGGCCGGACCCTGGCAATCGTCGCCGAGGACGCTGAAGCGTCGGCGGCGCTGGCCGATCGGCTCGGGATGGTGGCAGCCGCCGCTGACGACGAGGTGTCGCTGGGCGGCGTACCCCTCACCTCGCTCCCCCGCAGCGAGGTCCGGCTGCGGATCGTGGTCTCCGACACCGGAGCCGGGCTGTTCTCCGGCCCATTGCGCGATCGTCTCGACGTCACCGGTCGCGGCGGTGTGGAGGCCGCCCTGACCACCGCCTCGAGCGAGGACATCCTCGACGGGCTGACCCACGGGCTCGACACGATCGTCGCCGAGCGCGGCCGCACGTTCTCCGGCGGTCAGCGCCAGCGCCTGGTGCTGGTCCGGGCGCTCACCAGCGATCCCGAGATCCTGATCCTCGTGGAGCCCACGTCTGCCGTGGACGCCCACACCGAGGCCCGGATCGCGAGCCGACTGCGCGACCACCGGGCGGGTCGCACGACGGTCGTCACCAGCACGAGCCCGTTGATGCTCGCCTCCGTCGACGAGGTTGCCTTCCTGAGCGAGGGGCATGTCGTCGCCGTCGGCACCCATGCGGACCTGCTGGCCACCAACCCCGGCTACCGCGCCGTCGTGATCCGTGAAGAGGCCCTCTCATGAGCACCGCACTGCCCGTCGCCGACAGCCGCTCGTCACGCAAATATGCAGTCTCGATCGCCCGACGACACCCGCGGTTGCTGTGGAGCACACTCGGGCTGCACGTGCTCGCAGCTGCAGCCACCCTGGTGACTCCCCGGCTGTTGGGCAACCTGGTCGAGGCCGTCGAGCAGGGCACCACACTCGCGCACGTCAACCGGATCGGTCTGCTGCTCGCCGCCTTCCTGGTGGTCGCCACCGTGCTGACCCGCTACGCCCGCTACCTGAGCCAGGTGCTCGGGGAGCAGGTGCTGGCCGAGCTGCGCGAGGACTTCGTCGCCAACACGCTCGCGCTCCCCGTCGGCACGGTCGAGTCGGCCGGCTCCGGAGACCTGCTGACCCGCACCACCCGCGACGTCGACCAGCTCTTCTGGTCGGTGCGCTGGGCGCTGCCGGAGTGGACAGTCGCCTGCATCACCGCGGTGCTCACCCTCGTGGCCGCGATCAGCGTCGGCTGGTGGGCGGCGCTGCCGTGCCTGCTCGCGGTGCCGCCGGTCGTGATCGGGCTGCGGTGGTATCTGGCGCGGGCCAAGGACGGCTACCTGCGCGAGTCGGCGTCGTACTCCCAGATCAACACCACCCTCACCGAAACCGTCGAGGGCTCGCGGACGGTCGAGGCCCTGGGGCTGGGCCCGCAGCGGATCGCGGCAGCCGACGCCGATTGCCGGGCGTCGTTCGAGGCCGAGCGCTACACCCTGCACCTGCGCACCGTGTTCTTCCCCAGTGTGGAAGTGGCCTACGTCCTGCCGACGGTGGGCACCTTGCTGTTCGGGGGATGGCTGCACTTCCAGGGGCAGGTGTCGCTGGGCGACGTGATCGCGGCGACGCTCTACATCCAGATGCTGATCAACCCGGTCGACACGATCGTGATGATTCTCGATGAACTGCAGGCTGGTGCCGCGTCCCTGTCGCGGCTGCTCGGTGTGGCGCACGTGCCTGACGACCGGGAGGTCAGCGGTGCGGTGCCGCACGACGAGAAGATCGACGCCACCGACGTGCGGTTCTCCTATGTGGAGGGTCGTGACGTCCTGCACGGCATCGACCTCGATGTCGGGGTAGGCGAACGCATCGCCATGGTCGGCCCGTCCGGGGCCGGCAAGTCGACCCTGGGCCGGCTGCTGGCCGGGGTGCACGGCCCGCGGACAGGTTCGGTGACCCTCGGCGGCGTACCGCTGCTGGACCTGCCGCTGGAGCGCCTGCGCACCGAGGTGTCGCTGGTGACCCAGGAGCACCATGTCTTCATGGGCAGCGTCGCCGACAACGTCAGCCTGGCCCGGCCGGACGCCAGCGACCACGAGCTGCTCGCGGCGCTGGGTGCGGTGGACGCCCGCGAATGGGTGCTCGCTCTGCCCGACGGGCTCGCCACGCAGGTCGGTGCCGGTGGCCGGACGCTCACCCCCGCCCAGGCCCAGCAGGTCGCACTGGCCCGGCTGGTGCTCGCCGACCCGCACACCCTGGTGCTCGACGAGGCGACCTCACTGCTGGACCCACGGGCCGCCCGGCACCTGGAGCGCTCACTTGCAGCGGTCGTCACCGGCCGTACGGTCGTCGCGATCGCCCACCGGCTGCACACCGCGTCCGACGCCGACCGCGTTGCCGTGGTCGAGGACGGCAAGGTCAGCGAGCTCGGCTCGCACGACGAGCTGCTCGCGCTCGACGGCTCCTACGCCGCGCTCTGGGCCTCCTGGCAGCGCTCGTAGTGCGGGGCTCCTGATGCAGGCCGCCGGTGGCGGGCGTTGGGTGACGACGTCCCCGGAGCGGCTGCAGCGCTGGCTCGACGGCTTGGCTGCGCGGCACGGACCGGTCACCCGCACCGCCACCGCCGACCGGGTGCGCCTGGTCGCGGAGGACGGCGCGGTCGCCGAGATCGAGGTGCCGTACGCCCCGCTTGTCGACGGTCTCGTCGAGCACGTCCTGCGCGAGCGCCGGGTCGGGGTGCTGCTGGTACGCCTCGGCGGCTGCGCCTGCGGGGTCTTCGACGGGCCGCGCCTGATCGACTCCAAGATCACGACCCGGCAGGTGCACGGCCGGATCGCTGCCGGGGGGCAGTCCCAGCAGCGCTTCGCCCGTCGCCGCGAGGGTCAGGTGCGGGTGATGCAGCAGGCGTCGGCCGACACCGCCGTCCGCGTCCTGCTGCCGGCCGTCGCGACACTGGACGCCGTCGTGGTCGGCGGCGAGCGCACGGCGGTGGACGCGGTGCTGGCCGACCCGCGGCTCGCCCCGCTGCGCCCGCTGGTCACCGGTCGGCTGCTGGACGGCCCCGACCCGCGCCAGGCCGTGCTTGTCGCGTCGTACGCCCAGCTGCGCGCGGTCTGGATCCGCGTCGTCGACCCGTAGGTCGAGCTAGGCCGGGGGCTCGTCCTTGCCGGCCGCCTCGAGGGCGTCGGCCTCTTGCTTAGTCGCGTGCACGGCACCGTCGGCGTGGTCGGGCGGGCCGTAGACGGTGTAGAGCACCAGTGGGTTGGGGCCGGTGTTGACGAAGTTGTGGGTGATGCCGGCCGGTACGACGACCAGGTCGCCGGCGGCCACCGCGCGGGTCTTGCCCGACAGCGTCGCCTCCCCCGTACCGCTGACGAAAGACAGGATCTGGTCGTTCTCGTCGTGCTTCTCCACCCCGATCTCCCCGCCCACCGGGATGGTCATGATGACCAGCTGGGTGTGCTCGCCGGTCCACAGGACCCGGCGGAAGTCGGCGCTCTGGGCGGCCACGGTCGCGATCGTGAAGTGACCCATGAGGCCTGTGTCCCCACGATCGCGACCGGCTACCCCCTCAGGCCGTACGCCGCCGCCGCAGCACCGCGGCCGCGCCGCCGATCAGCGCGAGCGCCAGCAGGGGCGCGCCCAGTCCGCCGGTCGCCGCGAGCGTGCCGCCGCCGGGACCGCCGGTCGCCGGCGGGGTGACGCCGCCCGAGGGCGGGGTGCCGGCCCCAGGCAGGGCCACCGGACCGGTCGCCGAGGCATTCGCGGGGATCACGAAGTCGAAGGCAGCCGTGTTGTCGGTCTGGGTCAGGAAGGACTGCACCTGGTTGAGCGGCAGGATGTTGGTGAACGTCCAGGCCGAGGCGTCGTAGACACGGGTGCCCACCGCTGCTGGGACCTCATCGGGGCGCTGGCCCGGGCCCTCAGAGCCCGACAGGCCCTCGATGAGCGCCCGCGGCACCGACAGGGTGATCGTGCCGGCGTCCGCGTCGACCTTGCCGGGGATGGCCGTACGTCCCTCGTAGGTCTGCAGGTTGCCCTGCGGGTTGCGCACCGACGTCGTGTAGTCGTTGTAGCCGAAGCGCCATTGGCCGGCCTCGAAGAAGGCCGTCGCGCCGCCCGGCTGGTAGCCGTCGAAGAATCGGAACAGGTAGACCAACGAGGTGGCCTGACCCGTCGTCAGCGCGCTCTGCAGTGCCGCGGCCGACAGGTCGTCGTAGGACATCGTCACCGTGAAGCCGCCGTCGGCGACCGGGTCGCCAGTCTCCAGGTCCACCTCGGGGCCGACCTTGACGTCGAGCAGGTCGGTCGCGGGCAGGTTCCCGCCGGGGAGCCCGGCCGTCGGCGAGCCCAGCAGGCCGTCGCCGGTGGTCCAGTGGGCGAAGGCGTCGCCCTTGGTGTCGGTCGCAGAGGTCCGCACCGTCTTCTGGGCCGGCGTCAGGGTCTTGCCGCCGTTGGTGGGGCCGGCGTTCTGCAGCAGCGAGACGGGGGCGGCGATGTTGCCGCTGGCCGCGTCGGGCACCTTGGCGGCCTGGTTGTAGACGATCAGCAGCTTCTCGCTGACCGGGTCGTAGGACATCGTGAAGTAGTCGACCAGGCTGCGGTCGGCGTTGTCGATCGTGCACTGCAGGCCGTTGAGGCAGATCGAGTCGTAGTGGTTGGGGTGGCTGGTCGCCTTGACCTGGTCGAACTGCGGGTTGGCGGCGAAGACGTCGAGGGTCTGGTCGACGTAGACGTTCCAGCTGGCCTTGAAGGTCCCCAGGTCGGGGTCACCGACGGTCTCGGTGCCGTAGTAGGCGACCGCGACGCGGCCTGGCGCCCCGCCGGCGGCGACCCACGGCATGACGGTGGTCTCGACGTTCTCCCGGTTCATGCGGATCTTCTTGGTGAAGCCGGGGTCGACGTTGTTCATCGCCGACATGGTGACCGGGTTCGGACCCTTGCACTTGGCCACATCGGCGGCGCGCAGCGCGACCAGGTAGGTGTCGCGGCCGCCGCCCTTCTCGGCGTAGGTCACGTAGATGTTGCCCGCGTTGTCGTGGTCGGCGGTGACGAAGCCCGCATCGGGGCTGATGCCTGCGTCGACGGCCAGGCACTGGGAGAACGTGTCGCCGCCGTCCAGGCTCATCGCGAGCTTCACGACGTTGCCCGAGCTGTACGGAAAGTAGACGACGTCCTTGTCCTTCGGGACCCCCGGGACGATGCCCTCCTTGATGGTCCTGATCTGGCCGAGGCGCCCACCGTCGGTGGCTGCGCTGTACTGCGGGCCGTACGTCAGACCGCCGTCGGTGGACTTCTGGATGATCTTGCCGGACGGCTGACCGGGGATGTTGACGATCGCGCCGTTGTAGTTGAGCAGCACCGTCTTGTCGTCGGTGAAGGTCAGCCACTGCCGGTCCACCAGCGTCGTCTGGTTGAACAGCTCCAGGCCGTTCTGGCTGGGCGAGCGCTGCAGGGTGCGGCCGTTGTCGGGCGAGCTAAAGGTCGAGAAGCCGGTCAACGGACCCAGGCCGATGAACGCGAGCTGGCGCTTGCCCTCGGCGTTGACGTCCTGCGCGGTGCCGATGGCGCAGTCACCACCGCCCTGGGCCGTGCCGGTCTCACCGACCGGGCCGGTGCCGAGCGGGCGCCAGGTCTGGCCGCCGTCGACCGAGACCGAGCCGTGGTCGGTGCCGTTGGACGCGCCGTTGGTGCCGCAGCTGTAGAGCACCCCCGACGCGTCGGCGAAGGAGGCCGACTCGCCCTGGGAGCGCTGCGGGTCGGTCACCAGGCTGGCGCCGAAGCCCAGCCCGCGGTCCACGGTCGGCGGGACCGCACCGGGCGCCTTGGAGGTCGCGACCGTCACGACCCCGTCGTAGGGCTGCGGGGTCTCGTTGGCGAAGCCGCACAACAACGCGGTGTACGTGCCTGTCTCGAGCTCGGTGACCGTCACCGTCTCGGCCGGCGATCCGCTGTCAGAGGTGCCGACCTCGTTGCCGTCGGGGTCCAGCACGGCCAGGATCAGGTCGTTGTTGACCCCGGCGGGCTCCCAGGTGGTCGCGAAGGTCAGCGTCGCCGAGACCTTGGACAGCGCCCCCGCCGGCACCTTGAGCTCGACCGCATGGGCGTCGCTGTTGGCGGCGCTGCAGCCCGCCGCCGCGCCGGTTGCGCCTGCAGGCGCGGTCCCCTTGTAGCTGGCAGTGGCCTGCTGGCCCGTGCCGGACGGGACCGTCAGGGTGCTGGAACCCGGTTCGGAGGCGACAGCCGGAGAGGAGGGCGAGCCGGGCAGGACCAGCAGCGCCAGCGCGAGCGCGGCGGCCGAGGTCAGTGCGAGCGGCGCGCGGCGGGCAGACAGGGGATGAATCACGGTGCTCCTCAAAGGCGGGTGTGTCTTGCTTCGCCGCGCAGCAGGAGAATCCTGCCCCGGTGTCCGGATGATGCCAGCAGGAGAAGCCCGGCGTACGGCGAACTCCTGGACATGCTCACCCGCCGACTCGCCCTCAGCCTCGCCCTCGCCGTTGCCGTGGCCGGAACCGGCGTGGCGTCGGCCGCGCCCCACAAGGCTCCCCGGGCCTTGAAGGACTACCCGACCCCGCCGGTGAGCGGCAAGCAGATCGCCGACGGGGTCGACGCCTTCGCCACGACCTTCGCCCGACGGGTCACCGGCACGCCGGCCCAGACCGCCGCGACGACGTCGCTGCGCGACGAGCTGACCTCGCTCGGCTACGCGGTCGAGGTGCAGACCTCCCGCGGGGTGCTGCAGGCGGTCGTCGCGACCAAGAAGGGCAGCACGCTGCCCGAGGAGAACATCGTCTTCGGCGGGCACTTCGACAACGTCGCGCAGACGGTCACGGCCCACTACGACAACGGCTCGGGCGCCCGGATGGTGGTCGAGCTGGCCCGGTCCTACGCCAAGGTCACGACCCGCCGCTCGCTGGTCTTCGCCCTCTACAACGGCGAGGAGGAGGGGGCCCTGGCCTCCGAGCAGATGGCGGCGGACTTCGCGGCGCGCAAGGTGAAGGTCTCGGCCTATCTCGGCTTCGACATGGTCGGCATCGCCTGGCCGCTCGGCCCCGGCGCGACCGCGTCCGATGCGTGCCTGTGCCTGTGGCGCGGCGCCCGCGACGAGGGCTTCGACGCGCTGCAGGCCGAGGTCAACCACCGCTTCCTGAAGTTCCCCTCCGGCCGCAACCAGGTCAGCATCGAGGGGCGCAACGTCCGCAACAGCGACGAGGCGTCGTGGGCCGACGCCGGCTTTCCGACCCTGCGCTGGGCCGGCCTGCGCAAGGCCGGGACCTACCCGCAGTACCACCAGCCCGGCGACAACCTGTCCACCATCGACACGGTCGCCGGGGGTCACGCCTTCTTCGAGAAGGGCCTGCGCAACACGCTGCTGTCGGCCTACTACACCGCCGCCGCACTCGACCTGAAGTAACCGAGCTGACGTAGCCCGGGCTCAGGCCAGGGCGTCCTCGAGGCCGGCGGTCGCCATCGCCGACCAGGTCCCCTCGACCTGGTGGGCGAGCACGACCAGGTCGTGCAGCTCGCCGCTCTTGTCGCGGACGTGGTCGCGCAGCAGGGCTTCGGGCTCGAAGCCCAGCGCCTCGAACATCCCGATCGCCGGGACGGCGTCCACGACGACCTCCACGACGGTCTTGGTCAGGCCCAGCTCCAACGAGGCGAGCAGGCCGGCTCGGGCCAGCGCCCGACCGACGCCCTGGCCGCGGGCCTCGGGGTCCACCACGACGCGCAGGCTGCCGACGTGGGCCGACCAGCCGACCAGCCGCAGCACCGCGAGATAGCCGACGACCCGGTCCCCCTCGACGGCGCAGGCCCGAAGGGTCCCCTCCTGCTCCAGCCAGCCCTGGACCACGCCGGGCCGCAGCACGTCCTCGGCGAAGCTGTTGTGGTCGGACTCCGGCACCCGGCGGAAGAACTCCTCCAGCGGGGCGGCGAGCTCGGGGCTCAGGGGCCGTACGTCCATCAGGGGGTCCTCTCGAGGGCGCTGCTGTGCTCGCGGAGCCAGCCGAAGATCTGCGGAAGGGTGGTGGTGGCCGCTGCCTTGCCCATGACCAGGCCGACGTGGCCTGCGGGCAGCTCGAGGGTCTCGGCGCGGTCCGAGCCGACCAGCTCGCAGACCGGGGTCGCCGCACCCGCCGGCACGATGTGGTCCTTGGCGGCCACGACGTTGAGCAGCGGCCAGGTCAGGTCGCGCAGCGACAGCAGCCGGCCGTCCAGGCGCACCCGGTCGGCCATCAGCGACCCGTTCCGCATGATGTCGACCGTCTCGCGGAAGGCCAGGCCGGGGAACGGGATATGGTCGCGGGTCCACTGCCCCATCCGCTGGAAGGCCTCCATCTGCCGGTCGTCCCACAGCTTCTCCCAGAGCACGGCGTACTGGGTCAGGTCGGCGGTCGGCTTGAGCACCCGGAAGGCGTTGCGGATGACCTCGGGCGGCACGTTGCCGGTGTCGTCGATGACGTCGCCCGGGGACAGCCGGTCGCCGTCGAACATCCGCCCGAACATCCCCATCTCGGTGAAGTCGACCGGGGTCGCCATCGTGACGAGCGAGGCCACCGGCAGATCGGGGTGGGCGGCGCCGAGCAGCAGCGACAGCAGCCCGCCGTAGCAGTAGCCGATGAGGTTGACCTCGTCGGCTCCGGACGTCTCCAGCACCGCCTCGATGGCGGCGGGCAGCAGCTCGTTCACATAGGTCGCCAGCCCGTTGTTGGCGTCGAGCTCGTCCGGGACCCCCCAGTCGAGCAGATAGGGGTCGAAGCCGTCGTCACGCAGCGCCTGCACGAAGCTGGCCCCGGGATGCAGGTCCAGGATGTAACTACGGCTCACCAGGCTCATGACGATCAGGACCGGCGTGCCCACCGTGACCGCGTCGCTGCGGTAGCGCCACAGCTCGGCCTTGTCACGGAGCCAGACGGTGTCCTTCGCTGTCGTTCCGACCTTCGGCCGGTCGATCCCCGTCGCGTACTTCACGCCGTTTCGCGCCCGCAGCAGGTTGCGTCCGACGTCGCGGCGCACCCGTCGCACGAGCTCGCCCGGATCGGTCGTCAATGCCATCGAGGCCTCCTGCGGTGGGGGTGGTCGGGGCAGCACGACGTACGGCCTCGTCGAGCCGGCGCACGCTGCGGTCGAGGCTGCCGACCTGCTCGCGCAGCCGGGCGACATCGCTGGCGGCCGGCAGGTTGACCCGGTGCAGGGCCCGGCGGGTGGTCCGCTCGACCTGGCGCGACAGCCCAGCCCGCGCGCCGATCAGCAGCCCGGCGACATCGGCGAAGCGCTCGGTCTGCACCGCCGCCTCGAGCCGGCTGCCGACGGGGCGCTCGACGGCGTCGTACGCCCTTCTCCACAGCGCTTTGCCCATGAGTGCACCTCCTCGTCTCAACCGTTGACCCGCGCACATCCTGCACGAGGGCCGCACGTAGCGTGTGATCCGGGTCTCACCCCGGGAAGCACGCTCTACACCTGAAGGCCACAAGAAGGGACTCGACGAGATGACCGCGACGCAGCAGGAGCAACCGGCCAGGTCAGCAGCAGACGGTTCACCGCTGGACGTGATGCTCACCGATGCCGCCGTCGGACCGGTGCGCCGGCTGCTGCCGGGTCGGGCCGGCTTCAAGCTCGCGGCCCGTCTCGCCGCGCGACCGGTCGATACCACGCGGCTCACCGCGCGTACGGCGTTGGAGCTCGGCAAGGTCGTCGCCGGCGTCTCGCAGGTCGAGCCGGGCAAGCGCGACAAGCGCTTCGCCGACCCGGCCTGGAAGGGCAACCCGGTGCTGCACCGGCTGTGCCAGGGCTATCTGGTCGCCGGCAGCGCGCTCGAGCAGGTGGTGGACGACGCCGACCTGGACTGGCGCAGCGAGCAGCAGATGCGCTTCGTGGTGCAGATGGTCGTGGACGCGATGGCGCCTTCGAACAACCCGTTCCTCAACCCGATGGCGCTCAAGACCGGCCTGGAGACCGGCGGTCGCAGCTATCTGACCGGCGCGCGGCAGTTCGTGCAGGACATGGCGACCCGGCCGCGCATCCCGTCGATGGTCGACGGCCGTGGGTTCTCGGTCGGCGGCAACCTGGCGGTCACCGAAGGCGCGGTCGTGCTGCGTACGCCGGTGTTCGAGCTCATCCACTACCGCCCGCGCACCGAGCAGGTGCGCACGGCGCCGCTGCTGGTCATCCCGCCGATGATCAACAAGTTCTACATCGCCGACCTCGCACCGGACCGCAGCATGGTGGCGTTCTGGCTCAACCAGGGCCAGCAGGTGTTCGCGATCTCCTGGCGCAACCCCTCGGCAGAGCACCGGGCCTGGGACCTCGACGCCTACGCCGAGTCGGTGCTCGCCGCTCTGGATGCGGTCGAGGAGATCACCGGGAGCCCGAGCAGTCATGTGCTGGGGCTGTGCGCCGGCGGCATCGTCACCAGCTGCGCGGTGTCGCATCTGGTGGCCAGCGGGCGCGGTGACCGGATCGCCGGCCTCACCCTCGGCGTCACGCTGCTGGACCAGGAGCGGGCCGGCACGGTCGGCTCGATGGTCGATGAGAACACCGCGCAGTTCGCCGTGGCGCAGAGCCAGCGCAAGGGCTACCTCGACGGCAAGGCGCTGGCCGGGGTCTTCGCCTGGCTTCGGCCCAACGACCTGATCTGGAACTACTGGGTCAACAACTACCTGCTCGGCAAGCGCCCGCCGGCCTTCGACGTGCTGGTGTGGAACGCCGACACCACCCGCATGCCGGCCGGTCTGCACCGGGACTTCATCCGGATGACGCTCGACAACGCCCTGACCCGCCCGGGCTCCTTCGAGGTCCTCGGCACCCCGGTCGACCTGTCGAAGATCGACGTCGACTCCTACGTCGTGGCGGGCAGCACCGACCACATCTGCCCGTGGGACAGCTGCTACCGCAGCGCCCACCTGCTCGGCGGCGACACCCGCTTCGTGCTCTCGACCGCCGGGCACATCGCCGCCCTGGTCAACCCGCCGACCAACCCCAAGAGCAACTTCCGGGTCAACGACGCGCTGCCCGCCTCCGCCTCGGAGTGGGAGGCCGGCGCCGTCACCCAGCCGGGCAGCTGGTGGACCGACCACGCCGCGTGGCTGGCGGTGCGCTCCGGTGAGCTGCGTACGGCCCCGACGACGCTCGGCAGCGCCGCGCACCCGGTGATCGCCAAGGCCCCCGGCGCGTACGTCATGGAGCCCTGATCACCCTGGTCAGGGTCGGGCGCGGGGCCACCGCGACCCGGCTGCACGTCGACCGCGAGGGCAGCGGCGAGCCGCTGCTGTGGATCACCGGCTTCGCGATCAGCAGCGAGATCTTCAGCCCGATCATCGGGCAGTACGCCGCCGGCTTCGACTGCATCCGCTACGACAACCGCGGCGCGGGTCGCTCCCCCGCACCGTGGCGTATGACGTCGATCCCGGAGCTCGCCGGCGACGCCGTACGCCTGCTCGACGCACTGGGGATCGACAGCGCGCACGTCTACGGCCTGTCGATGGGCGGGATGATCGCGCAGGAGGTGGCGCTGCGCTTCCCCGACCGGGTGCGGGCGCTGGTGCTGGCCGGCACCACGCACGGCGGGCCGCGGGCGGCGCTGCCCTCCCCGCGGATTGCGGCCGCGCGGGCCAGCCGCGGCACGCCGGCAGCGCTGCGGGCCGAGCTGGTCGGGCGGGCGCTGTTCACCCCAGGCTTCCGCGAGCGCGAGCCGGAGCTCGTGCGCCGCTATCTCGGCCTGCTCGGCCAGCACCGGAGCTCCGCTCGCGGGATGGTCAGCCACCTAACCGCCGCGACCTACCACGACACCCGCGCCCGGCTGGGGCGCATCACCGCCCCGACGCTGGTGCTGCACGGCGCGCAGGACGAGCTCACCCCGCCGGCCAACGCCCGGCTGCTGGCGCGGGCGATCCCCGGCGCCACACTGGAGCTGGTGCCGGACGCTGGGCACGCCTATCTCCTGGAGCGGCCGGAGATCTCGCATGCGCTGTTCACCGACTGGCTCGCGTCGATCTCGCCGGTGCCTGCCGGCCTGCCACTGAGCGGGCTCGGCGCCAGAAGTGAGCCCCTGACGCGAGCCCTCGGACTGCAGGTAGGCATGCTGCGGACCGCGCGCAGCCTCGCTGCCGTACGGGCGCGACGACTGGAGGATGACCATGGACGCCGATGAGGTGCGACGCCAGCTGACGACCCCGCTGGGAGCGCCCGCCTACCCGCCGGGCGGGCCGTACCGCTTCACCGACCGCGAGTACCTCAACATCACCTACCGCACCGACGTCGAGGCGCTGCGCCGGATCGTGCCGGAGCCGCTGGTCGTCGTCGAGCCGCTGGTGCGCTTCGAGGTCATGCGGATGCCCGACGTGACCGGCCTCGGGTCGTTCCTCGAGTGCGGGCAGGTGATCCGGGTCGAGCACGAGGGCGAGCCGGCCGACTACCTGCACTGCATGTACGTCGACTCGCTCGCCTCGATCGCGAGCGGCCGGGAGATCAGCGCCTTCCCCAAGAAGCTCGGCTCGCCGGCGCTCTACGTCGACACCGAGACCCTGGTCGGGACACTGGACTACGGCTCCCCGCCGCACGGACCACTGCGGGTCGCGACCGCCACGATGGGCTACAAGCACCACGAGCTGTCCGAGGACGAGGCGCGAGCCGAGATCGGCGCCCCGACATACGGTCTGAAGCTCCTGCCCGGCTACGACCGCACGCCGCGCATCTGCGAGCTGGTGCGCAGCCAGATCACGAAGATGACCATCAAGGGCGCGTGGACCGGCCCGGCGCGGCTGCAGCTGTTCGAGCACGTCAACGCACCGCTGGCCGACCTGCCGGTGCGCGAGGTCGTGTCGGCCACGCACATCCTCACCGACCTGCTGCTGGGGCGCCCGGCCCTGGTGCACGACTACCTGGAGGGCTCATGAGCGAGGTCCTGTACGACGTCGACGGCCATGTCGCGACGCTGACGCTCAACCGCCCCGACGCCCGCAACTCGGTCAACCCGGAGCTGACGACTGCCCTGGCCGAGGCGATGGACCGGCTCGAGGCCGACCCCGACGTCTGGGTCGGGATCCTCACCTCCACCGGGCCGATGTTCTGCGCCGGAGCTGATCTCAAGGCGATCGGCGCCGGCCGTGGCGAGGAGCTGTCGACCGAGCAGGGCGGCTTCGCCGGCTTCGTCCGCTATCCGAGGACCAAGCCGATGATCGCGGCGGTTCGTGGCTTCGCGCTGGCCGGTGGCACTGAGCTGGTGCTCGCGTGCGACCTGGTCGTCGCCGGCACCGACGCGCAGTTCGGCGTGCCCGAGGTGACCCGCGGGCTGGTCGCCGCAGCCGGTGGGCTCTTCAGGCTGCCGCGCGTGCTCGGCTCTGCGCGGGCGATCGAGCTGATCCTGACCGCCGACAGACTGGGCGCCGAGGAGGCCCACCGCCTGGGCATGGTCAACCACCTGGTGGAGCCCGAGCAGGTGCTCGACCGCGCCCGCGAGCTGGCTGAGAAGATCTGCAGGAACGCACCGCTCGCCGTACGGGAGAGCCTGGCCATCGCACGCGACGCCCAGCTGATCACCGACGACGAAGGCTGGCGGCGTAGCGCCGACGCCATGAACCGGGTCCGTGGCAGCGAGGACGTCAAGGAGGGGATCACGGCCTTCATCGAGAAGCGCGACCCGCGCTGGACCGGCCGATGAGCCGTCCGCTGGACGGCGTACGCGTGGTGGAGGTCGCCGGGTGGATGGCCGCGCCCGGCGCCGCCGCGATGATGGCCGACCTCGGCGCGGACGTCGTCAAGGTGGAGCCGATGCGGGGCGACCCCGTACGCGGTGTCATCCGCCAGCCCGAGGTCGACCCGCCGCTGGATGCGCCTTTCCAGCAGGACAACCGGGGCAAGCGCGGCATCGCCGTGGCGCTGGACCGACCCGAGGGCCAAGAGCTCGTACGCCGCCTGTGCGACAGCGCCGACGTCTTCGTCAACAACCTGCTCGGACGCCGGCAGGTGAAGTTCGGCCTGGACGCCGACGCGCTGCTGACCCGCAACCCGCGCCTGGTGCACGCAACCCTGACCGGCTACGGCCTGGAGGGTCCCGACGCCGCTCGGCCCGGCTTCGACATCACCGCCTTCTTCGGCCGGGGCGGCATCACGCACGCCATCACCGAGCCGGGCGAGCAGGCCCCGCGGGCCCGACCGGCGCAGGGCGACCACGCCGCGGCGCTGGCAATGCTGGCCGCTGTGCTCGCGGCGCTGCGCCTGGTCGAGCGCACCGGCGAGGGGCAGGTCATCGACGTCAACCTGCTGGCCACCGCCGCCTGGACCATGTCGACCGACCTGTCCTCGACACTGGTCGACGGCCAGGACCCGCCGACCCTGGGCCGCCGCCGCCGGCGGCACGCGCTGCAGGAGAGCTTCCGTACGTCCGACGACCGGTGGGTGCTGCTGTTCATGCCCGAGCCGCACTGGTGGGAGAAGTTCTGCACCGCCGTCGGGCGGCCCGAGTGGGTGGTGGACCCGAGGCTGGAGTCGGTGGCCTCGCGCTTCGAGCACATGCCCGAGGTGACCGACCTGATGGACGAGCTCTTCGCCTCCCGGACCCTGTCGCAGTGGGCCGCTGTCTTCGACGGCGCCGGTCTGACCTGGGCGCCGGCCGCGACCATCAGCGAGGTTGCTGCCGACCCGCACGCCGCAGCCGCCGGGACCTTCCCTGTCGTGACGCACCCGGTCGCCGGCGAGTTCCGTACGGTCGCCACGCCGATGCGCCTGCGCGGCCAGGACCTCTCCCCCCGCGGCCCCGCCCCCGACCTGGGCCAGCACACCCGAGAGGTGCTCGGCGAGCTCGGGCTGTCCGGTCCGAAGGTCGAGGCGCTGGTGGCCGACGGCACCGTGTCGGACTAGCTGAGCGGTGTGATCGTGATCGTGATCGACGCGACGGTCGCCGAGACACGTGCGCTGTCGGGGCTATCCGCTGTACAAGACTCAGGCCTGAGCGTCCCGGGCCGCGTCGCGGGCGGCGATCACGGCGAGCTGGGCGGCGTCGCGGTCGGCGCTGCGCTGCTCGAACGAGCGGTCGGCGAAGCGCTGCTCGGTGTCGGCACTGATGAGCTCGATCACCTCGGGGGTCAGCTCGGGGCGGCCGAGGTCGCCCCACCGCTTGACCATGCCTGGGCCGAGGTGCTCGAGCAGGTGCCGGATGCCGCCGGGGCCACCGCCGAGGTGATAGCTCTCGAACGGTCCGGCGGTTGCCCAGCGCACCCCGACGGACTCGGTCACGACCCGGTCGAGCTCCTCGGGCGTGACGACACCGGACAGCACCAGATGGACCGCTTCGCGAAAGACCGCCGACTGCAGCCGGTTAGCGACGAAGCCGCCGATCTCCTTGCGCAGCACGACCGGCGCCTTGCCGAGCGAGCGGTAGAACCCGGCGGCGGCCTCGACGGTCTCAGGAGTCGTCTGCGCACCGGGAACGACCTCGACCAGCGGCACGACGTGCGGCGGGTTGAACGGGTGACCGACGACGATCCGGCCGGGGTCGACCATGCTCGCGCCCATGTCGCTGGGCATCAGGCCCGACGTCGACGACAGCAGCAGAGCGCCTGACGGACAGGCCTTCTCGATCCGGGCGAAGAGCTCCTTCTTCAGGTCGAGGCGCTCAGGGCCGTTCTCCTGCACGACATCGGCGCCCGTGACCGCCTCCTCCAGAAACGACGACACGGTGACCCGCCTGGCCCAGTCGCCGGGCAGGACAGCTGCCAGCTCCGCCACGCCCGCGGTCACGACGTCGACGAGGTCCTCGCGCGGGTCGGTGATGCGTACGTCGTGACCGTGCGAGGCGAACAGCGCCACCCACGACAGCCCGATCGTGCCGGCTCCGACCACGGCGACGATCATGCGGAAGGCGCCAGGGCGTGGGCGATCTCGCGGTACGCGTGGCGGTTGAAGGCCAGCCCGATGTGGCTGCCGGTCACCTCGACGTTGCGGGCGTACGGCACGACGCACGCCCGCCAGCG
>JBBPYI010000319.1:0-5650 GCA_038200075.1 Mycobacteriales bacterium | reverse complement strand
CGCAGTCCGGACCGGTCGAAGCGCTGACCGAGCTGGCCATGACGGCCCGGCTGATGACGGTGCGCGACGACGACGGGGTGTGCCGCCCAGCGCCGCCCGGCACCACCTTCTGTGACTGGCTCGCCGACGGCACGCCGTCGGTTGCCGACCTGGACTACCACCTGACGACGCTGTTCCCGCCCGTGCGCCTGCGCGGTTGGTTCGAGCTGCGCTATCTCGACGCACTGCCCGATCCGCTGTGGCAGGTGGCGGTGGCGGTCGCGACGGCCCTGCTCGATGACGACGTCGCCGCCGACCGGGCCCGCGAGGCCTGCGCGTCGGTCGAGGGCCGATGGGTCGAGGCCGCCCGGCTCGGGCCGTCCGACCTGGCCCTGGGCGCCGCCGGGACCGGCTGTCTGCTCGCGGCTGCGGACGCCCTGCCGCGCCTGGGCGCCCCGGAGCTCGTGGCGCCGGTCCTGGCGTACGCCGAGCGCTTCACCTCCCGCGGGCGCTGTCCCGCCGACGACCTGCTCGACGCCCACGCCGCCGGCAGCAGCGCGCAGGCGCTGCTGCTGCACGGCCTGTCCCACCAGACGGAGGTAGCCGCATGACTGCCCAGCCCCTGACCCCGGCAGCCCACACCCTCACCGCTGACCGACTGGCCGCCGAGCTGACCGCCAGCCGCGAGCGCTCGCTGTCCCTGCTCGCCCCGCTCGACGAGCAGGACCTCACCCGCCAGGTCTCGCCGCTGATGTCCCCGCTGGTGTGGGACCTCGCCCACATCGGCAACTACGAGGAGCTGTGGCTGCTGCGCGAGGTCGCGGGGGTGGATCCGCTGCGACCTGAGATAGACAGCCTGTACGACGCTTTCGAGCATCCCCGGTCTGAGCGGCCGACCCTGCCGATCCTCGGTCCTGCCGAAGCGCGGGCCTATCTGTCCGGGGTGCGCAACCACGTCCTGGACGTCCTGGACCGCACCGACCTGACCGCCGGCGAGCTCACCCGCGACGGCTTCGTCTTCGGCATGGTCGTGCAGCACGAGCACATGCACGACGAGACGATCCTGGCGACCCTGCAGCTCAGCGGCGGCCCGCGCACCCTGGCCGACGGCGCGGCGCTGCCGCCTGGTCGCCCCGTCACGCCGCACGAGGACGTCCTGGTGCCCGGCGGCTGGTCGGTGACCGGCACGAGCACCGACCCGTGGGCGCTGGACAACGAACGGCCGGCCCACCGCGTGGAGCTGGCGGCCTTCCGGATCGACCGCTTCCCCGTGACCAACGCCGCGTACGCCGCCTTCATCGACGCCGGCGGCTACGACGAGCAGCGGCTGTGGACCGAGGCGGGCTGGGCCCACCTGCAGGCCTCCGGCCGGCGCGCACCGATGACCTGGCGGCGTGACGGCGCCGGCGGCTGGGTCTGCACCCGCTTCGGTCGGGACGAGCCGGTCGAGCTCGACGCGCCGGTCGAGCACGTCTGCTGGTTCGAGGCCGACGCCTACGCCCGCTGGGCCGGTCGCCGGCTGCCGACCGAGCAGGAGTGGGAGAAGGCCTGCGGCTGGGACCCGGTCGCCGAGCGGCTGCGTCGCTATCCCTGGGGCGACGGCGAACCCACACCCAAGCTGGCCAACCTGGGCCAGCGGGCAACCCGGCCGGCGCCCGTCGGGGCCTATCCGGCAGGCGCCTCGGCGTACGGCGTAGAGCAGCTCGTCGGCGACGTGTGGGAGTGGACCAGCTCGGGGTTCGAGGCCTATCCGGGGACGCGGGCGTTCCCGTACGCCGAGTACTCCGAGGTCTTCTACGGCGGCGACTTCCGGGTGCTGCGCGGCGGCTCGTGGGCCACCGACGCATCAACGGTGCGCACGACCTTCCGCAACTGGGACCTGCCGGTGCGCCGGCAGATCTTCTCCGGGTTCCGCACCTGCGCGCGTGTGTAGGCACGCCGCCTGGCTGGGCCGGCCGGTGTCGCTGCAGGAGCTGCTCGTCGACCCGCCGCACGGTCTGGTCCGCCAGTCGTGGGCGCCCCGACGGCAGCAGCACGGCACGGTCAACGCCGACGGCTTCGGGATCGGCTGGTACGACGAGGGATTCGCTGTGCGCTACCGCCGCGGTGTCCCGCTGTGGGGCGAGCCGGGGTTCGCCTCCCTGGCGCCGGCCACCCGGTCCACGTGCGTGCTCGCCGCGGTCCGCTCGGCGACCGCCGGTGGCCCGTCCGGCGCCGACGCGTGTGCGCCTTTCCTGCTGCCGGGTCAGGTGCTGCTGTCGCACAACGGCGCCGTGCCGGTGGAGGCCGTGGCGCCGCTGGTCAGCTCAGCGGCGCTCGCGGCCGTCGGGTCCACCGTCGACAGCGCGTTCGTCGCGGCGCTGGTCGCGCAACGCCTCGGCGACGGTCTGCCCGCGGCGCTGGCCGGCGCGGTGGCGGTCGTCGCTGAGCTCGCCCCCGATGCCCGACTCAACCTGCTCGCCACCGACGGCTCGACCGTGGCAGCCACCGCCTGGGGCGACACGCTGTGCTGGCGGGCCGCTGCGGGCGGTGCGGTGGTCGCGTCCGAGCCCTCCGACGACGACCCCGACTGGATCCACGTACCCGACCGCTCCCTGCTCGTCCTGACCCCCGACGGGTGCGCTGTCACCCCCCTGATGGAAGGCACGTCCTGATGCAGCTCGACCACCACCTGGCCCCCGACGCGATGCGCGACGCACTGGAGGCCGACGTCCGTGCGGGGTTGACCGCGAGCCCCAAGACGCTGCCGCCGAAGTGGTTCTACGACGCCCGTGGGTCGGTGCTGTTCGACGAGATCACCCGGCTGCCGGAGTACTACCCGACGCGCTGCGAGCGGCAGGTCCTCGAGCAGCACGCGGCTGAGATCGCCTCGCTGTCAGGGGCAGACACGCTGATCGAGCTGGGCAGCGGCACCTCGGAGAAGACCCGGCTGCTGCTCGACGCCCTGACCGCCGCGGGCACCCTGCGACGGTTCGTGCCGTTCGACGTCGACGAGTCGGTGCTCACGATGGCCGGCAAGCAGGTCAACGAGGAGTATCCCGACGTCGAGGTCCATGCCGTCGTCGGCGACTTCGAGCACCACCTCCCGCTGCTGCCGACCGGCGGGCGCCGGCTGGTTGCCTTCCTCGGCGGCACGATCGGCAACCTGCTTCCCGGTCAGCGCGCGAACTTCCTCTCCACCCTGGCCGCCACGCTCGCTCCGGGCGACGCGCTGCTGCTCGGCACCGACATCGTCAAGGACCCGGCACGACTGGTCGCGGCCTACGACGACGCCCAGGGCGTGACGGCGGAGTTCAACAAGAACGTGCTGCGCGTCATCGCCCGCGAGCTCGACGCCGACCTGGACGCCGACGCCTTCCGGCACCTGTCGGTCTGGGACGCCGAGCAGGAGTGGATCGAGATGCGACTGGAGTCGCTGACCGACCAGACGGTGCACCTGCGCGCGCTGGACCTCACCGTCGAGCTGGCTGCCGGCGAGCAGATCCGCACCGAGATCAGCGCGAAGTTCCGCGAGCCGCGGATCCGGGCCGAGCTGGCGGCAGCCGGACTCGAGCTGCAGCGCTGGTGGACCGACGACGCCGGTGACTTCGGCGTGAGCCTGGCCGTCAAGCCCTGACCACCGGTCCTCCCCGCAGCCGGGGTGGGGGTGGCGACGGCAAAGCTAGGAACACCAGGTGGTTGACCCAGGAGATCCGCGAAAGCTGTCAGCGGCCTGCCGCAGCAAGGCGCTCGCGTTGCGGCACGACGGTGTATCGGGGGTCACGGGCGGACTGCTGGCCCGCATGAAACACCCCGAACCGCGTGCAGACCGAGCCCGCGACGAGGCAGGCGCCACCCAAGGCACTAGCCATCCGGTTCCAGCGTGCCGCGGTGGCCGCCACGACACCCCCGACAGCGGTGAGGGTCCTCGCGGCGCGCAGGTAGGCCCCGGCCCGACCTTGGTGCATCGGTTCGGCGGCGATACCCATGCCAGCCTCCATCTTGCGGCTGACGGCCAGGTCCAGGACGGCTCCTGCCACCCCGAGCTGTCGTGCGGGACCGGCTTCGTCGACCGGAGTCATGAGCATCGCTGCCCCGCCGGCTGCTGCGGCCGCGCTGCCGACGAACACGAACGGCAGGTCGCGACCCGCTTCGCGCCACGAGGGAGTGGCGGTGTCGCTGAGCAGTACGGCGGTGTACGCGGCGACGGCCGGTGCGAGGCCCGCGGCGAGCAGGCCCGCACTGCGGGCAGCAGGTGACAGCGCTTCCCACGCATGACCCGGGGCAGCACGGCGCGCAGTTCCGGTAGTGCCGCGAGCCCCACCATGGGACCGTACGCCGTCAAGATCCACGTCCCGACACTCATGGGCGAGCTGAGTTTGGCCACCCGGAGCATGTGGTGGAAGCGGGCTGGCCGGCCGAGGTCGTGGACCAGCGCAGCGAAGCTCGACGTGATGGCGGCGAGCGCTGTGAGCCGGGAGGCGCGACGTAGCGCCGGCCGCCCCGTCAGGTCGGCGCCGGCAGCCAGCAGTGACGACCCGCCAGCCAGGCCGCCGAGGAACAGGTACGCCGCCGTCTCGAGCGGAAGGTCCTCCCACTCGGTGCCGTGCGGCCGCCGGTACTTCACCGTCTGCACGCGGCCCGGGCTGGTCACGAGCTGCTTGCTCGCCGAGCCCTTCGGACACAGCCGGCCGCGCGAGACCGGGCTGTCCGGGTCACCCTCGATCTGGACAACCTTGCCGTCCTTGACGTAGGCATCCTGCCCGAAACCGACGGCGCAGTACGGGCAGATGCTCTTGACGACCTTGTCCGCGTCGGCCGTCCTCGGCGTCAGCTCGAACGAGCGGCGGGACTGCGCTGCGGCAGCCCGCCCTGCGCTGTCCGGGCCGACGAGCTGACGCACCAGCGGCCACGTGGTGGCCCAACCCGGTAGTTCCATGCTGACTCCTTGATCGTGCCGTGACGGGTGTCTTGGACGGTCGTGCAGGTCCTGGTCTAGCGGCGCCGGCGGCATCGCAGCACGACCAGCAGGCCGAGCGCAACCGCCGCGGCGATCGGGCCGGCACCGGGCAGCTGACGTCGCGGGTCGATCCGCGCGGCGGCCGCGTCCACGCCCGAGGCGAGCCGGTCTCGGGTGCGGTCGATGTCGCGCTACATGGCTGCGGTGTCTCCGCGCGCGATGGCGGTCTGCTCGTGGAGCGCCTCCAGCTGCTTGCTGACGGGCTCTCCGGCGTAGCTGGGCCGCTCGCGCGTCAGCGCGTCGATCTCGGCCTGGGACGCTCCCTTGCCGCGGCCTTGCAGCAACCGGCCACGGGCCTGCCGTACCGATGCCTGGGGTTCCGCGCGGTCCGCCGATGTCATCTCAGATGCCCGCAGCATGGGCGTAGAACTGCTGATCCTCGCGCCAGCCGCCCTGGCCCATGCCGATGTCGTCCACGCTCTCGACGAACTCGATCGCACGGATCCACTTGACCATCTTGAAGCCGAGCTGCGTCTCGAGGCGCAGCCGGACCGGGGCCCCGTGCTGCACCGGCAGCGGAGCGCCGTTCATCTCGAGCGCCAGGATGCTCTGGGGCTGCGTCGCCAGGTGTAGGGGGACGGTTCCGTAGAAGTAGCCGTATCGACCCTCCCCCTCGGTCTCGCCCTTGTCGTCCATCGCGTAGAAGACCACATGCTTGGCCGAGGGCAGCGG
>JBBPYI010000318.1:0-3768 GCA_038200075.1 Mycobacteriales bacterium | reverse complement strand
GGATCCCCGACGGCCAGCGCGGTGCTCGGCGACCTGGTCGCGGTGGCCCGCAACGCGCTCTCGGGGGCGCGCGGCGCGGGGGCCTCGGACTACGCCGAGCTGCGCGTACGCCCGATGGGTGAGGTCGTCACCCGCTACCACCTCAGTCTCGACGTTGCCGACAAGGCAGGGGTTCTCATGGCGGTGGCCGCGGCGTTCGCCGACCACGACGTGTCGATCCGCACCGTCCGTCAGGAGGGACACGGCGACGACGCCAGCCTGGTCGTCGTCACGCACACCGCGACCGACGCGGCGCTGCAAGGTGTCGTGGAGCAGCTGCGGGGACTGGACAGCGTCCGGGCTGTCGCGTCCGTGATGAGAGTGGAGGGCCAGGCATGACCACATCGACGAGGGCCTGGGCCGGCTGGTCCGGGCTCATCGAGCAGTACCGCGATCGCCTGCCTGTCACCGCATCCACGCCGGTCGTGACGCTGATGGAGGGCGGCACCCCGCTGGTCTACGCCTGCGGGTTGTCCGAGCTGGTCGGTGCCAAAGTCTGGCTCAAGGTCGAGGGCGCCAACCCCACCGGGTCCTTCAAGGACCGCGGCATGACGATGGCGATCAGCAAGGCGGTCGAGGCGGGGTCCAAGGCGGTCATCTGCGCGAGCACCGGCAACACCAGTGCGAGCGCCGCGGCGTACGCCGCCAAGGGCGGGCTGACCTGCGCTGTCCTGGTGCCCGAGGGCAAGATCGCGCTCGGCAAGCTGGCTCAGGCCCTCGTCCACGGCGCCCGGCTGCTGCAGGTGCAGGGCAACTTCGACGACTGCCTGGACCTGTGCCGCGCCCTGTCGCAGGACTATCCGACGACGCTGGTGAACTCGGTCAACCCCGACCGCATCGACGGCCAGAAGACCGCGGCCTTTGAGATCTGCGACGCCCTCGGTGACGCCCCCGACGTGCACTGCCTGCCGGTGGGCAACGCCGGCAACATCACCGCCTACTGGAAGGGCTACAGCGAGTACGCCGCGGACGCGACGACCACGCAGCGCCCGCGGATGCTCGGCTTCCAGGCCGCCGGCGCCGCGCCCATCGTGACGGGCACGCGGGTGGTGGCGCCGCAGACCATCGCCACCGCCATCCGGATCGGCAACCCGGCCTCCTGGCAGCAGGCCCTGGACGCCCGCGACGAGTCCGGTGGCGCGATCCAGTCCGTGACCGACCGCCAGATCCTGTCGGCGTACCGCCTGCTCGCCCAGAAGGAGGGCGTGTTCGTCGAGCCCGCCTCGGCCGCGAGCGTCGCCGGGCTGCTCCAGGCGCACGCCGCCGGGCTGGTGCACCCGGGGGAGAAGATCGTGTGCACCGTCACGGGCAACGGGCTCAAGGACCCCGACTGGGCCATCGCCGGGGCGCCCAAGCCCGTCACGGTGGCCAACAGCGCCGAGGCGGCCGCTGCCGCCCTCGGGCTGGCGTGACCGTCCAGAGCTAGTGGGCGCCTACCTGGACCTGCTCCGTCGGGAGCAGGACTTCCGGCGTGCCTACCTCGCGCAGCTCATCGCCCTGGGCGGCGACTGGTTCGCCATCATCCCGCTGCTCGTCCTGCTGCCGCAGCTGACCGGCACGGGCTTCTGGGGTGCGCTGGTGCTCGCCACCGACACGCTGGTCTTCGCGCTGATCGCGCCGTACGCCGGCACGCTCGTCGACCGCCTCGACCGGCGACGCATCCTCGTCGTCGCGAACGTCGTCGCCGGGCTGTCGGCGCTGCTGCTCGTGCTGGTGCGCACCGAGGCGACCGCCTGGATCGCGCTGGTCGCCATCGGCCTGGTCGCGGCAGCCAAGGCGTTCAGCCAGCCGGCGGCGACGGCGGCCCTGCCCAACCTGGTCGACGAAGCCGACCTCGCCACCGCCAGCGTCCTGAACGGCGCGTCCTGGGGCACCATGCTCGCGGTTGGTGCGGCGCTCGGTGGGCTGGTCGCCGGGACCCTGGGCTACACGGCCTGCTTCGTCATCGACGCCGCCCTACTGCTCGGGGCGGCCGTCCTCACGGCGCGCACGACCAAGCCCTTCTCCGACCCTGCCGTCCCGGTCCGCGAGCGCCGTCCGGTGCGGCAGGACCTCGCCGAAGCGGCGTCGTACGCCCGTCACGAGAAGCGGGTGCTCGCCTTGGTCACGTGCAAGAGCGGGCCGGCGTTCGGCAACGGTGCGCTGTCGCTGTTCCCCCTGTACGGCGCGGCGGCGTTCGGGCTCGGCCCGCTCGGCATCGGACTGATGTACAGCGCCCGTGGTGTCGGCGCCCTCATCGGCCCGCTGCTGCTGCGGCGCCGTGCCACCGATCCCACCCGGCTCTACGGCGTGCTCGCGGGCTCGATGGCCGTCTTCGGCCTGGCCTACCTCGCCCTCGGCGTCACGAGCTGGTTCTGGCTGGTGCTCCTGCTGCTCGCGGTCGCCCACGCCGGGGGCGGCGCCAACTGGATCCTGTCGACGTACGGCCTGCAGACCGTCGTCCCGGACTCCCTGCGTGGCAGGGTGTTCAGCGCCGACTACATGCTCGCGACCCTGGTCATCGCCGGCAGCCAGCTCGTCTTCGGCGGGCTGTCGGGCATCGTCGATGCGCGCAACCTGCTCGCGCTCTCGGGCGGGCTCGTCCTCACCTACGCCGGCCTGTGGTGGCTGGCGACCCGCAGCCTGCGCAGCCCGGTGCCGTCCCTTGTCGAGTCGGAGTCGTAGTGCCCAGCTTCAGCGATGCCCCCGTCCAGGTCCGGGTCCCGGCCACCAGCGCGAACCTCGGTCCGGGCTTCGACTCCGCCGGGTTGGCGCTGTCGCTGCACGACGACGTCTTCGTCCGCGTCGTCGACCACGGCCTGCGCGTCGACGTCGCGGGTGAGGGAGCAGACACCGTCGCCCGTACCGAGGGCAACCTCGTGGTGAGCTCGTTGCGCGCGAGCTTCGACCGGCTCGGCGGGCAGCCCCTCGGGCTCGAGGTGGTCTGCACCAACCGCATCCCGCACGCCCGCGGCCTCGGGTCGTCCTCCGCCGCCATCGTCGGGGCGGTGCTGGCCGCGCGGGCGCTCGTGTCGGGCGGCGACGAGCTGCTCGACGATGACGCCTGCCTCCAGCTGGCCAACGAGCTGGAAGGTCATCCCGACAACGTCGCGGCCTGCCTGCTGGGGGGCGCGACGTTCGCGTGGGAGTCGGGAGGGCGCGCCGGGGCGGTGCGGCACGACACCCACCCCGATCTGGCGCCGGTGGCCTTCGTGCCCGCAGTGCAGTCCTCGACCAAGACGGTGCGCGGTCTGCTGCCGGCCACCGTGCCGTACGCCGACGCCGTCCTGAACGCCTCGCGCGCAGCGCTGCTGCCCCACGCCCTCACCCGTGACCTGTCCCTGCTGCTGACCGCCACCGAGGACCGGCTGCACCAGGGCTATCGCGCGCCGGCGATGCCCCCGACCGCCGAGCTGGTCGGACAGCTCAGGGGCCAGGGGGTCGCGGCCGTCGTGAGCGGCGCCGGTCCGACCGTGCTGGCCCTGGTGAGCCGCGACCAGCGCGCCGGCCTGCTCCTTGACCGTGACGGCTGGACAGTGCTGCCCCTGGACGTCGAGCCTCGTGGAGCCACCGTCCTCGCCGAGCACTGAGCGGGCCCGGACACGCCGCCCGGCTGCACTGCCCACGCTCCGCTGCCGGTGCAGGTAGCATCGGCGTCACACCAGTTGCCCCTGCAGGGGCCGTGCGCTCGCGACGCGACGTCATGTCGCCGCAAAGCCCAACGTCAGCTGACATCGACGACGGTCTGCG
>JBBPYI010000317.1:0-3095 GCA_038200075.1 Mycobacteriales bacterium | reverse complement strand
TGCACGGCCCGGATCTGCCGGTCTACTGGGGCAACCGCAACTGGTCGCCCTACCTCGTCGAGGCCGTCCAGCAGATGACCCACGACGGCGTACGCCATGCCCTCGCCGTGGTCACCAGCTCGTTCCCGTCCTACAGCGGCTGCCGGCAGTACCGTGAGGACTGGTGGCGGGCCCGTGCCGAGGTGCCGGGGACGCCGCTGATCAGCAAGCTGCGGCACTACTGGGCCGAGGACGGCGTCCTCACGCCGATGGCCAACAACATCGCCGCGACCGATCCGGCGCCCGGCGCCCGGCTGGTGTTCACCGCCCACTCGATCCCGACGTCAATGGCCGACAGCAGCGGTCCGCCGCAGGTCAGCGGGGCGTATGTCGAGACGCTGCGCACAGCGGCCTCCCGGGTCGTCGAGCGGCTCGGCGGCGACTGGGAGTGGGACCTGGTGTTCCAGTCGCGCAGCGGCCCGCCACAGGTGCCGTGGCTCGAGCCCGACGTCGGCGACCATCTGATCGCGCTGCACCACCAGGGCGTACGCGAGGCGGTCATGGTGCCGATCGGCTTCACCAGCGACCACGTCGAGGTCATCTACGACCTGGACACCCAGGCACAGCAGCAGGTCTCGGACCTGCCCGGCTTCACTGCCAAGCGCGCCGCGACCGTCGGGACCGATCCGCGCTTCATCGCGATGCTTCGCGAGCTGGTGGTCGAGCGACTCTCCGGTGAGGAGCTGACCTCGCACGGAGCGCTGGCCACGCATGACCGCTGCCCCGTCGGCTGCTGCCCCGCTCCTACGCGCCGGGGCCCTCCTGGATAACGTCGCCGACCATGAGCCAGTGGTGGCGCGACGCTGTGGTCTACGAGGTGTACGTCCGGTCCTTCCGGGATTCAGACGGCGACGGCGTCGGCGACCTGGAGGGGATCCGGCAGCAGCTGCCGCATCTGGTGTCGCTCGGGGTCGACGCCGTCTGGCTCACGCCGTTCTACCCCTCTCCGATGGCCGACCACGGCTACGACGTCGCCGACTACTGCGACGTGGAGCCGATGTTCGGGACGTTGGCCGACGCCGACCGGCTGCTGGCGGAGGCGCACGACGCGGGTCTGCGGGTGATCATCGACATCGTCCCCAACCACACCTCGAGCGATCACGTGTGGTTCCGCGCGGCGCGCGCAGACCCGACCTCTCCCGCGCGGGCGCGCTACGTGTTCCGGGACGGTCGAGGTCCCACCGGTGACGAGCCGCCGAACAACTGGCTGTCGGTGTTCGGCGGGCCGGCCTGGACCCGCGAGTCACCCACCGGTCAGTGGTACCTGCACCTGTTCGACACCGGCCAGCCCGACCTCGAGTGGACCCACCCGGACGTGCACGAGGAGTTCCTGCGGATCCTGCGCTTCTGGCTGGATCGGGGGGTGGACGGCTTCCGCATCGACGTGGCGCACGCGCTCTACAAGCACCCCGACCTGACCGACGCGCCGGCTCCTGATGTCGAAGGCGGCAGCGCGAACGTCTCGAGCGGTCACATCTGGGACCGCGACGAGGTGCTCGCGGTCTACGAGTCGTGGCGAGCGCTGCTCGACACCTACGACGGGGACCGGATGCTCGTCGGGGAGGTCTTCCTCTACGACGTACCCCGGGTGGCCCGGTACGTGTCGGACCAGCGGCTGCACCAGGCGTTCAACTTCACGGTCATGCGTACGCCGTGGGGGGCGGCCGCACTGCGCGAGACGATCGCAGCGGCGCTGGAGCACTTCCACCCGGGGACCTGGGTGCTGTCCAACCACGACCTGGTGCGGCACGTGACCCGCTATGGCGGCGGCTCCGTCGGGCGCCGCCGCGGGCTGGCCGTCACCGCGCTGCTGCTGGCGCTGCCTGGCTCGCCCTACCTCTACCAAGGTGAGGAGCTCGGGCTGGACGAGTCGGACGTCCCGCCGGACCGACGCCAGGATCCGGTGTTCCACCGCACCGGCGGTCGCCGGGCCGGTCGGGACGGCTGCCGTACGCCACTGCCGTGGGTAGCCGGCGAACCCGGCCACGGGTTCACGACCGGTGAGCCGTGGCTGCCCTTCGGAGCAGATGCGCCGACGCTGGCGCTCGACGTGCAGTCGGCCGACCCGGACTCGACCCTGTCGACCTACCGGCGGTTGCTCGCGACGCGCCGGGCGCTGCTCGCGCAGGGTCTGCCGGATGTCGTGCAGCTGGCCCCGAGTGGTCCTGACGTCCTGGTGGTCCGGCGCGGCAGGCTCACGGCCGTGCTGAACACCGCTGCCGAGCCGGTGCAGGTCGACGTCGACGCGCAGCAGGTGCTCGAGGCGACCGCGGCAGGGGCCCTGCTGGCGCAAGGACGGGTCACCGTCCCGGCGGCCTCAACGGTCTGGCTGACCTGACCGCCCGTCGGCGGCGTCAGCGGCCTCGATCTCCTCGCGGGGGATGCCCAGCAGGAACAGCACAGCGTCCAGGAACGGCACCGACAGAGCGGCGTCGGCCGCCTCGCGCACGACCGGCTTGGCGTTGAAGGCGATCCCGAGTCCGGCGGCGGCGAGCATGTCCAGGTCGTTGGCGCCGTCCCCGATCGCCACCGTCTGGGCCATCGTCAGGCCCTCCAGCGCCGCGAAGTCCCGGAGCGCCTCGGCCTTGCGGGCCCGGTCGACCACCCGCCCCAGCACCCGCCCCGTCAGGCGGCCGTCGACGATCTCGAGCGTGTTCGACAGGGCGTGGTCAAGGCCGAGATCGGCCACGAGATCGTCTGTTACGCAGGTGAACCCGCCGCTCACGATGCCCACGGCATAACCCAGCCGCTTGAGGGTGCGCACCAGCGTCCGACCGCCGGGGGTGAGCCGGACCTTCGCGCGCACGACGTCGACAGCGGCTTCGGGCAGCCCCTCGAGCAGAGCCACCCGGGCCCGCAGCGAGGCTTCGAAGTCCAGCTCACCGGCCATCGCCGCTTCGGTCACCTCGGCGACCTGCGCGAGGCAGCCGGCCTGCTCGGCGAGCATCTCGATGACCTCGCCCTGCACCAGCGTGGAGTCGACGTCCATCACCACCCGTCGACGCGCGCGCCGCCACAGCGTCGCGGCTTCGACCGCGATGTCGACCCGCTGCGAG
>JBBPYI010000316.1:0-3891 GCA_038200075.1 Mycobacteriales bacterium | reverse complement strand
GGAGCCGGCGCAGTGCTGTGGGTGGCCGACCGGTGGTCCCCGCAGAACCGGCAGGTGGGCGGCCGGGAGGCGGCGCTGGCCGCCGCCGCCCAGGTCGCGGCGCTGGTGCCCGGCGTCTCGCGTTCGGGCGCCACGCTCACGGCGCTGCGGCTGGCCGGTGTGGAGCGCTCGGCCGCCCAGCGCTTCTCGATGCTGATGAGCCTGCCGGTCACCGCGGGCGCGGCCGGTCTGACCCTCGCGCGCAGCCGTACGCTCACGCCTTCGATGGTCGTCGGAGCTGGCACCGCCGCGGCCGCGGGCGCCATGACGACGGTTGCGCTGTCCCGGCGCGGCGGTGACCGCGCGAGCGTCCCGGCGCTCTACCGTCTGGCCCTGGCTGCCATTGTCGCGCGCCGTCTGCAATTGGAAGGATCTGTGTGAGCCTCGGACTGCTCGACGCCGTCGTGCTGGGCGTGGTGGAGGGGCTCACGGAGTTCCTGCCCGTCTCCAGCACCGGCCACCTCACCATCACCGAAGGCCTGCTCGGACTGGAGGTCGACGACCCCTCGGTCACGGCCTTCACCGCCGTGATCCAGACCGGAGCCATCGCCGCCGTCCTGATCTTCTTCGCCAAGGACATCCTGCGCTTCGCGCGGGGCTTCCTCGGCGGGGTCCGCTCCGCGGCCGGTCGGCAGACCGAGGACTGGCGCTTCACGCTGGCCGTCGTGCTCGGCTCGCTGCCCATCGGCGTCGTCGGCCTGCTGTTCCGAGACGTCATCAAGGGCCCGGTGCTGCGCTCGCTCGTCACGGTCGCCATCGGGCTGATCGCCTGGAGCGCGGTGATGGTGCTCGCCGAGCGCCGGGCCACCCAGGACCGCGGCGAGGCGCAGGTGCGCATCGCCGACGGCCTGCTGATCGGGCTGGCCCAGTGCATCGCGCTGGTGCCGGGCGTCAGCCGCTCCGGCGCGACCATCTCGGCCGGGCTGCTGCGCGGGCTCGACCGGGTGACCGCGACACGGCTGTCGTTCTTCCTGGGCATCCCGGCGCTCACTGCGGCCGGTGCGCTGGAGCTCAAGGACGCCCTGGGCGGCAGCGTCGGGCTGGGCCCGGTCCTGGTCGGGACGGTCGTGTCCTTCGTCGTGGCGTACGCCTCGATCGCCTTCCTGCTGCGCTTCGTCGCCAACCACTCCATCGTGGCGTTCGTGCCCTATCGCGTCGCCCTCGGCGTGGTGGTGCTCGGCGTGCTGGCCGTCACCTGATCAGAGCCAGCCGTTGCGGCGAAAGCCCGCGAACAGCACAGCGCACACGGCCGCGATGACGCTGAGGGCCAGGAAGTAGCCGTACTGCCAGTGCAGCTCGGGCATGTTGTCGAAGTTCATGCCGTAGATGCCGCCGATGACCGTCGGCACCAGCGCGATCGCGGCCCAGGCAGAGATCTTGCGCTGGTCCTCGTTCTGCCGCACGCCGATCTGCGCGAGCTGAGCATCCAGGACGGTGTCGATGAGGCCGTCCAGGTGCTCGACGGAGTCGGCCGTCCGCCGCAGTCGGGCCCGGATCGTGCGCAGCGCCGGGCGGAGCTCGTCGGGCACGGGGCAGGTCGGCTCGGTGACGAGGCGATCCACGACGTCGACCAGCGGCACGATCGCGCGGCGCAGCTCCAGCAGCTCGCGCTTGAGGGCGTAGATCTGCTGCGTGTGGCTCACCCGCTCCGGGCTGAAGACCTTGGCCTCGACGTCCGAGACGTCCTCGTCCAGCCCGACCAGGACCTCGTCGTAGTCGGGGACCAGCACCTCCAGGACCGCCTGCAGGACCGCAGCGGGGGACGCGACGCCGTGGGAGAGCCGGGCCCGCAGATCCGGCAGGACTGCGCCCACCCCGCGGACGATGACAGCGGCGGCGGTCGGCGACACGATGACGACCAGCTCGTCGACCTCGACCTTCGAGGTGGCCTCCTCGAGCCGGGCGGCCTTCATGACCACCGTCAGGCAGTCGCCGTGCAGATCCATCCGAGCCCGCAGGTGCGGGGCGTGCACGACGCTCGCGGCGTGCGCCGACAGACCGAGCTCGCGATCGGCCCGGTCCACCTCGGCGTCGGTCGGTGCCAGCAGCTCCAGCAGCGTGAACTCGCCGTCGGCTGCCGGCCCGTCGTGCTGCCGGCTGCCGCGGGCGGACACGGCGTACCGCTGGGTGGTCATGGATCGAGCGTGGCACGGCCCCGGCGTGGCGCGATCGCGGCGCGCCCGGTTAGCGTCCGTCCCATGACCACCGTCGTACTCGTCCGGCACGGCCTGACCCACATGACCGGGCCGGTGCTCGCCGGCTGGACCCCTGGACTGCACCTCGACGACCGAGGGCAGGCGCAGGCCGAGGCCGTCGCCGAGCGACTGCGGCCGGTGCCCTTCGACGCGGTCGTGTCCAGCCCGCTGGACCGCTGCCTGGACACCGCCGGCGTGATCCTGGCCGGCCGCGACGGTCTGACGCTGGAGGTGGAGCGGCGGCTGGGGGAGTGCCGCTACGGCGACTGGACCGGCCGGCCGATCAAGGAGCTGGTCAAGGACCCGCTGTGGAAGGTGGTGCAGAACCACCCGTCGGCCGTGGTCTTCCCCGGGCCCGAGGGTGAGGCGCTGGCGCACACGCAGGCCCGCGCCGTCGAGGCGATCCGGGCCGGCAACGCACGCCTGGGACCCGACGCCACCTGGCTGGCCTGCTCGCACGGTGACGTCATCAAGGCGATCGTCGCCGACGCGATGGGGCTGCACCTGGACCAGTTCCAGCGCATCGTCATCGACCCCTGCTCGGTGACGGTGATCCGCTACACCGAGACGCGGCCCTTCGTCGTACGAGTCAACGACACCGGCGGCGGGGTTGGCGACCTGCTGCCGCCCGCGAAGAAGGGCCGGCGGCGCAAGGCCTCCTCCGACGCGACGCCCGGGGGCGGCGCCGGTTCCGGGTCGGTCTAGCAGCGAACCGGACTAGGCTCTGAGCGTGCCCCGACAGGTCTTCGTCTTCGACCCCCCCGAGCGTTTCGTGGCGGGCACCGTCGGCCAGCCCGGCGACCGGACCTTCTACCTGCAGGCCTCCGGTGGCGGCCGTACCGTCTCGGTGGCGCTGGAGAAGGTGCAGGTGCAGGTTCTCGCCGACCGGCTCGAGGAACTGCTCGAGGAGGTCCGTCGCCGGGGCGTCGGCGAGGTCCCGGTCCTCGCCCCCCGCGAGCTGGAGGACACCGCGCCGCTGGATGCGCCCGTCGAGGAGGAGTTCCGCGTCAGCACCATGGGCCTGGCGTGGGACGGCGAGCTCGACAAGGTCGTCGTCGAGGCGCTCGCGCCCCAGGAGGGCGACAACGAGGAGATCGAGCCGCTGTCGGACGCCGACGAGGGCCCGGACGCCCTGCGCGTACGCCTGAGCGCCGACATGGCCCGTGCCTTCATCGCCCGCGCCCAGCGGGTGGTCGCCGCCGGCCGCCCGCCGTGTCCGCTGTGCGCGCTGCCGCTGGACCCCGAGGGCCACGTCTGCCCCCGCCAGAACGGTCACCGCCGCTGACCACCGGGCCTGCGCCAGAGCCCGACCTGCCCGACACTGATCCGGTGCCGACCACCCTGGAGCTCGACGACGTCCTGCGCCTGCTGCGCGAGGGCGAGCTCGGGGTCGAGGGCCGCCTGGTCGACGCCAGCAACGCCACGCTCTACTGCAGCGCCACCCTCGACGGCCTGACCGCCGCTGCGGTCTACAAGCCCGTTCGCGGGGAGCGCCCGCTGTGGGACTTCCCCGACGGGACGCTCGCCGGTCGTGAGGTCGGGTCTTACCTGGTCTCGCAGGCGACCGGCTGGGACGTCGTGCCGCCGACCGTCACGCGCGAGGGGCCGTACGGCCCGGGCATGTGCCAGCTGTGGGTCGACGTCGACGAGACCGTCG
>JBBPYI010000315.1:0-5650 GCA_038200075.1 Mycobacteriales bacterium | reverse complement strand
CTCCCGCCCCGCCGGGGCATCTTTCTCAACCGTGTGGGCCGGCACAACGTCCGGAACGCGCCGTTGTGCCTGCTGTCAGACTGCGCGCGGTCGGCTGCGTCGTCGGCGCAGGCCGAGGATTGCCACGCCGAGCAGCAGCACTGCCCCGGCGGCGAGGGCAAGCGGCAGCACCGAGCGGCCTTCCGGCTTCGGAGCAGTAGCCCTCACCTGGCCAGCCGCCGCCCGCTCGGGCACCCAGCTGACCGTCCCGGTCAGGGCGCTCGCACCGACCAGGGGCACCTGCCACCGGCTGACCACCGTGGGTGCCGGAGCCGAGAGCACCGAGGGCCCTGGCAGCTCCTCCGGGTAGCGCAGCCGCGCGTCCAGCCAGGTGTAGGAGCTCGCGCCGGGCCCGACCAGCTCGAAGACCGGCTTCGGTGTGGGCGGCCCCGCGGCGATACCGCGCGCCTGCCGGTCCTCGACATGGGTCCGGCTGTTGCGGTTGACCTCCACGCCCCGGGGCCCGAAACGCAGGAACGGCTCGCCGTCGCGGCCAAGGACGGTCAGCGGCGTCAGCCCGGGATTGGACAGGAACACCCCCGGCAGACGCCCGGGTAGCGCCTGCACGATCAGCGGCGCCGCCGCCGGGTCGGCGCTGACCTGGAAGGCGCCCAGGAGCGGCACGAAGGAGACCGACCCACGCACGACGCTGGTCTGCCCGCCGTACGCCAGAGGGATCTCGAAGCCGGCCAGCCGGCTGGCTCGCTCGATGTCGGCGGGAGCAGTCAGCTCACTGGGGTGCAGCCGGTGGTCGTACCAGCCCCACGAGTCCCCCGTGCTGAGCTGGACCCATCTCGCCGGACCCGATGCGTCCTTCGGGATGGCGCCGTTCGGGTTGGCGGTGCGCAGGAAGTCCTCGGAGGCGACGTCGCCGAAGACCCCGGCGGAGCTGATGCGCAGGAACGGCCGGTCGGCGGTACCCAGCGCCTCCAGCACCGTGCTGGTGGGGTTCGCCACGACCAGCTGAGCCGCGACGTTGGCCTGGACCTGCACGACCACCGCGGCAGGCAGCGCAGGCACCACCTCGTCGACGGTGGTGACGATGCGCGGATCGGCCTCGTGCGCGAGCGCAGGGGCCCCGAGGGAGGCGACGAGCACGGCGAGCAGGGGCAGCAGCACGCACACACGGCGGGAGAGCAGGACCATGGACGGCAGTCTGCACCGCCGGCGCGCAGGGTGACGGGGGTGCAGCACCGCCGTACGCTCCGGCCGTGACCGTCGCCCTGCCGCCCACCGAGCATCCGGAGCAGCGACCGCGGACACTGCGGACCGCCCCGGACAGCGTCGCCGTACTGAGTCGGGCGGTGCTGTCCGACCTCGACGAGCTCACCGAGCGCCTGGTCGAGGTGATCCTCAAGGAGGACCCGAGCTACTCCGGGCCCGGCCGGACACCGCGCGAGGACCTGCACCGGTCCTGCCACGACAACCTGCGCCGCATCCTGCAGGGGCTGACGGGGACCACCGACGCCGGCGCCGACCCGTTCGACGCGCCACGGGCGACCGGCCGCCGGCGCGCCGAGCAGGGCATGCCGCTGGAGTCGGTCCTGCACGCCTACCGCCTCGGCTACCGCATCATCTGGGAGGGACTGGTCACGCAGGCGCGCGCCGACGGCAGCATCGACGGTCTGGTCGAGGCGGCCACCGAGGTCTGGATGATCGTCGACGAGTTCTCCTCCGTCGTCGCCAACAGCTATCGCGAGACCGAGGCCGACTTCGCCCGACGCGACGACCGGCGACGCGACGCCCTCGTCGACGCCCTGCTCGAGGGGCGCGGGGTCGAGCGCACCCTGGCTGCGGACGCCGCAGCCGCGCTGGACCTGCCCGAGCACGGGCGCTTCGCCGTCGTGGTGGCCGCCGGCGAGGATGCCAGCCGCGCCGCCGGCTCGGCGCTGCGCGACCAGGGCCTGCGGGTGGCGTGGCGCAACCGGACCGACAGGGAGATCGGCCTGGTGTCCCTGGGCCGCGCCGACCCGGCCGATGTCGTCAGCGCGCTGCAGGCCCGACCCGGTCTGCGCGCCGGGGTCTCGCCCGCCGTCGAGGGGCTGGCCGAGATCGACGTGGCCCACCGGCTCGCCGAGACGGCCCTGCGCGCCCTGCCCGCCGATGAGTCGGTCGTGGCCGAGCTCGATGCCCGGTTGCCGGGTGCGCTGCTGGTCACCGCGCCCGACCTGGCGGCCCGGCTCGTACGCCGCGCGCTCGGCGGGGTCCTCGACCTCGAGCGCGACGAGCGCGCCGTGCTGCTCGACACCCTGCGGGCCTGGCTCGACACGGGCGGCTCGGCCGGACAGACCGCGGGCCGGCTCTACTGCCACCGCAACACCGTCCTGAATCGGCTGCGGCGTCTGGAAGGCCTGACCGACCGGTCGCTGGAGCGCGTCGACCACCTCGTGGAGTGGTCGCTGGCGCTGCTGGCGCTCGACGTGCTGCCGGCCGAGCGGGCACCCGAGGCCTGAGCCGGTCGTTGGAGCGGATGTGACCCTGACCCGTACGCCCTGCCTGGTGCTCGCGCTCGCCGCCACCCTGGCCGGCTGCAGCAGCGACCCCTCGACCGTGTCGGCGCCGACGACAGCCCTGTCCCCCGCTCCCTCGTCAGCCGGCTCCCCGTCAGCCGGCTCCCCGACGGTCCTGGCCACCGGACTCGAGGCCCCCTGGGGCCTGGCTTTCCTGCCCGACGGCGACGCTCTGGTCACCGAGCGAGACAGCGCCCGCGTGCTCCGGATTCCCGTCGCGGGAGGCACACCCGTCGAGGTGACCCGCCTGACCATGGCCGAGCCGCGGGGCGAGGGCGGGCTCCTGGGCATCGCGGTCAGCCCGGACTTCGCCACCGACAACCGGGTCTTCGCCTACGTCACCACCGCGCAGGACAACCGCATCGTGTCCTTCCCGCTGGCATCGCCCGACCAGGTCGAGCCGGTCCTGACCGGTATCCCCAAGGCAGGCATCCACAACGGGGGTCGGCTGGCCTTCGGCCCGGACGGACTGCTCTACGCCGGCACCGGTGACACCGGGGACAGCTCGCTGTCGCAGAACCCCGACTCGCTCGGCGGCAAGGTGCTGCGGATGACCGCCGAGGGTCAGCCGGCGCCTGGGGCGTCGTCGCTGGTGTTCAGCCGCGGGCACCGCAACGTGCAGGGCCTGGCGTTCGACAGCTCCGGTCAGCTCTACGCCACGGAGTTCGGCCAGAACCGCTTCGACGAGGTCAACCGCATCACCGAGGGCGGCAACTACGGTTGGCCGGAGGTCGAGGGCGCCGGCACCGGGGGCGGTCGCTTCACCGCTCCCGTGGTCGTCTGGCAGCCCTCCGAGGCATCCCCCAGCGGCGCCGCGATCGTCGGCGACGACCTCTACGTCGCGGCGCTTCGCGGTCAGCGGCTGTGGGACGTCCCGCTGGCCGGCGGCGACCCGATCCCCCTGCTCATGGGCGAGTACGGCCGGCTCCGCGCCGCCGCGAAGGCCCCCGACGGCGCGCTGTGGATCCTGACCAGCAACCGCGACGGTCGAGGCGAGCCGGCCCGCGACGACGACCGGGTGCTGCGACTGTCGGTGGCGTGACGGCACGCGGGCCCGACATCGGCGACGATGGTGTCGTGAAGCCCCGTCCCGAGCCGCTCGTGCCGAGCCTGGTCGTCAGCGGGCAGTCGGCCAACCTGCGTGCGGAGGCCACGGCGCAGGAGGCCCGCCGTACGCCGGCCAGGAACCCCGTCCGGTGGTTCTTCCGCCTGGTCCGCGAGGTGGTCAACAAGGCCGACCGCGACCGGATGCTCGGACTCGCCGCCGAGACGGCGTTCTTCGCCGTGCTGACCCTGTTCCCAGCGCTGCTGGTCGTGACCGCGATCCTCGGACAGCTCAGCAACATCATCGGCGCCGACAACGCGATTCGGGTCGAGCAGGCTGTCCTGTCGTTCCTGGACGACCTGCTCACCGACAACGCCAGCGTCGCCATCGACACGGTTCGGGACCTGTTCACTACCGGCACCAACGCGCTGACGATCGCCACCGTCCTGGCCCTGGCCTCGCTGTCGACGGCCTTCTCGACCCTGATCAACACCGTCAACATCGCCTACGACGTGCCCGAGACACGCGGCTGGTGGCGGCGGCGCTTCCTCGGCCTGCTGCTCGGCTTCGGCAGCGTGCTGACCGGCGCGATCGCGGTGACGCTGCTGGTGATCGGCCCGCTGTTCGGCCGGGCCTCCGACATCGTCGGACGGCTCGGGATCGGCGCGCAGTACGAGTTCCTGTGGTCCTACGTCCGGTGGCCCTTCGCGTTCGGCGCGCTGGTGCTCTGGGCGACCACGATGGACCACCTCATGCCGAACCGTCGCACCCGCTGGCGCTACGACCTGCCGGGCGGGCTGCTGACGGCGCTGCTGTGGCTCGCCGCGTCCTACGGACTGAACCTCTATCTCGATCTGGTCGTCGCCAGCTCACCGGTCTTCGGCGCGCTCGGTGGCGGGCTGATCCTGATGACCTGGTTTTACCTGCTGTGCGTGGCGCTGCTGTCCGGGGCGGAGCTCAATGCGATCCTGCTGGCCCGTCGCAACCACCGCGCCGAACTGGCGGCGGCGCAGCCCGAACCCGAGCCGGATCCGGCCGTCACCGTCGAGGACAGCCCCCGGATCCCCGTCCTTCGCCGCAGCGCTACCGGCTAGTTTGCGGGTCAGTCCTCGGTGACGCCCAGGCGCTCGAGCAGCAGGCGTCGTACGACCGACGCGTCGGCCTGGCCGCGGGTGGCCTTCATGACGGCCCCGACGAGAGCGCCGACAGCCGCGACCTTGCCGCCGCGGACCTTCTCGGCGGTGTCGGGCTGCGCCGCGATGGCGGCCTCGACCGCCTCCCCGAGCGCGCCCTCGTCGGACACCACGGCCAGGCCGCGGCTGGCGACCACCTCGTCCGGCGACCCCTCGCCCGTCAGGACCCCGTCGACGACCTGGCGGGCGAGCCCGGCCGTCAGCGCCCCGGACGCGACGAGCTCGACCACGCGGGCGACCTGCTTCGGGGTGATCGCCAGATCGGCGGCGTCGACGCCCTGGGAGTTGGCGGCCTGGGCGAGGTGGCCGAGCCACCAGTTGCGGGCCTCTGCCGCCGGCGCCCCGGCCTCGACCGTGGCGAGCACGAGGTCCAGGACCCCGGCGTTGACCATCGCCTGACTGTCGAGCTCGGACAGGCCGAGCTCGTCGGTGAGCATGCGACGGCGCACCGACGGCGCCTCCGGCAGCCCTGCCTTGAGGGCGGCGACCCAGGCCGCGTCGGGGGCGATCGGCACCAGGTCGGGCTCAGGGAAGTAGCGGTAGTCGGTCGCCTCCCCCTTGGAGCGACCGGACGTCGACATCCCGGTGTCCTCGTGGAAGTGCCTGGTCTCCTGCACGATCCGCTCACCGGCTCGCAGTCGCGCGGCCTGCCGCTCCACCTCCGAGCGGACGGCTCGCTCGACCGAGCGCAGGCTGTTGACGTTCTTGGTCTCCGACCGGGTGCCCCACTCGGCTCCGGGCAGGTTGAGCGAGACGTTGACGTCGCAGCGCAGGGAGCCCTGCTCCATGCGCACGTCGGACACGCCGAGTCCCCGCAGCACGTCACGCAGCTCGGCGACGTAGGCCTTGGCGACCTCGGCCGG
>JBBPYI010000314.1:0-12272 GCA_038200075.1 Mycobacteriales bacterium | reverse complement strand
TCCACCTCCGGGTCCGGGATGGGGATGGCCGACAGCAGCGCGATGGTGTACGGGTGCAGCGGCTCGTCGTAGAGGCTGTCCGACGGTGCGACCTCCACGACCGTGCCGAGGTACATCACAGCAATGTCGTCGCTGATGTGCCGCACCACCGCGAGGTCGTGGGCGATGACGACGTAGGTCAGGCCGAGGCGCTGCTGCAGCTCCTCCAGCAGGTTGACCACCTGCGCCTGGATCGACACGTCCAGGGCCGACACCGGCTCGTCCGCGATGATCAGGTCGGGGCTCAGCGCGATCGCCCGGGCGATGCCGACGCGCTGGCGCTGACCGCCGGAGAACTCGTGCGGGAAGCGGTTCGCGGCGGTCGCAGGCAGTCCGACGAGGTCGAGCAGCTCGCGCACCCGCTTGTCGTGGTCGCCCGGCACGCTGTGCGTGCGCAACGGCTCGGTCAGCACCGAGGACACGCTCTGGCGTGGATCCAGCGAAGCGAGCGGGTCCTGGAACACCATCTGCATCCGCTTGCGCATCGACCGCAGCTCGCGGGGTGACAGCGCACCGAGGTCATCACCGTCGAACACGACGCTTCCCTCGGTGATCGGCTCGAGCTGCAGGACCGCCCGGCCCAGCGTGCTCTTGCCGCAGCCGGATTCGCCGACGACCCCCAGGGTCCGGCCGCGCTCGACGGACAGGTCGACCCCGTCGACCGCCCGGACCGCCCCGACGGTGCGCTCCAGCACGATCCCCTTCTTGATGGGGAAGTGCACCTTCAGTCCCCGCACCTCGAGCAGGCTCACCGCTCGTCCTCCTCGACCTGGTTGACGCAGCGCACCAGGTGCGCCGGGTCGACCGGCGCCAGGACCGGCGGCCCCTGGAGGCAGGCGTCGATGGTGCGGCTGCAGCGCGGCGCGACCGCGCACCCCTTCGACCACGGCAGCGTGTCGGACGGCGAACCGGGGATCGGCAGCAGCGGGATGCCGCGGGGCTGATCCAGCCGGGGCACCGAGGCCAGCAACCCGGTGGTGTACGGGTGCCGGGGCGCCGCGAACAGCGGGCGCCGCGGAGCCGACTCGACGATGCGTCCGGAGTACATGACGTGGACCTGATCGCACAGGCCGGCGACGACGCCGAGGTCGTGGGTGATGAGCACCAGCGACGTACGGCTCTCGGCGACCAGCACCCGCAGCAGCTCAAGGATCTGGGCGGAGAGGGTGCCGTCCAGGGCTGTCGTCGGCTCGTCGGCGATGATCAGCCGCGGCTCGCAGGCCAGCGCCATCGCGATCATGACGCGCTGGCGCATGCCACCCGAGAGCTGGTGCGGGAACGTCCGGAGCCGCCGCCGGGCGTCGCCGATGCCGACGCTCTCCAGCAGGTCGACGGCCTTGTCCTTGGCTGCGTCGCCCTTGCGGCCGGTGTGCCGCTCCAGGATCTCCGTCAGCTGCCGGCCGACGGTCAGCACCGGGTTCAGCGAGCTCATCGGATCCTGGAAGATCATGGCGATCTCGCGCCCGCGTACGGCTCGCAGCTCGTCCTCGGGCATGTTCAGCAGGTCCTGGCCGTCGAACTCCACCGAGCCGCTGATCTGGACCCCGCGGCGTCCGAGCAGACCCATCGCCGCCAGCGAGGTGACGCTCTTGCCGCTGCCGGACTCACCGACGATGCCCACCGTCGACCCGGCCTCGACGTCCAGGCTGACACCGTCGACGGCGCGCACGTCCGCGCGACCTCGCGAGCTGAAGGTGACGTGCAGGTCGCGCACCCGCAGCAACGGCGTGCCCTGCCGCATCTCGCCCGGGACGGCGTCGGACACGACCGGCGCCGTCATCGGCGCAGCTTCGGGTCGAGCGCCTCGCGCAGCGCCTCACCGACGAGGTAGAAGCCCATCACCGACAGCACGATCGCCAACCCCGGCCACAGCGCGAGCAGCGGAGCGGAGGCCAGGAACGAGTTGGTCTCGGCGAGCATGCGGCCCCACTCGGGCACCGACGGGTCGGGAGAGCCGAGCCCGAGATAGGCCAGGCCGGCCGCCTCGATGATCGCGGTGGCCAGCGCCAGGGTGCCCTGCACGATCACCGGCGCGAGGCTGTTCGGAAAGACGTGCCGCAGCACGATCCGGCTGCGCGTGACACCCAGCGAGCGCGCCGCCAGCGCGTAGTCGCTCTGGCGCTGCGCCAGCATCGAACCGCGCAGCAGCCGGGCGAAGATCGGCACGTTGACGACCGCGATCGCGATCATCACCGAGGTGAGCGAGCGGCCCAGCAGCGCAGCGATGCCGATGGCCAGCAGCAGGCTCGGGATCGCCAGCATGATGTCGACCAGGCGCATGACGACGCTGTCGACCCAGCCGCCGAAGGCCCCGGCCACCAATCCCAGCGAGATGCCGACCAGCGCGCCCATCGACAGCGACACGATGCCGATCAGCAGTGAGTAGCGGGCGCCGTAGATGATGCGCGAGAGCTCGTCACGGCCGAGCTGGTCCAGCCCCAGCAGGTGCTCGGCCGACGGTCCGGGGAACACCCCGGGACGAAGATCGGTCAGGTCGATGTCGGTGGGGCTGTAGGGCGCCAGCACCGGGGCGAACACCGCGACGAAGACGAAGATCGCGATGAGCACCATGCCCACGATGGCCGTGGGGCTGCGGAGCAGCCGGCGCACGGCGTCCCGGGCCAGACCGCCCGCGGCCTCCTCGGGATGGGCCACCGCGGTCTCGACAGCCTCGAGCTGGTTAATGCTCATCGCGTACGCACTCTCGGGTCTATGAAGCCGTAGGAGATGTCGACCAGCAGGTTGACCACGACGAACACCACGGCCAGGAACAAGATGCCGCCCTGGATGACCGGGAAGTCGCGGCTGAACAGCGCCTGGGCCATGAACGAGCCCATGCCGCCGAAGCTGAACACGCTCTCGGTGAGGATGGCGCCGGACAGCAGCAGTCCGGTCTGCAGCCCGATGATCGTGACCACCGGCAGCATCGCGTTGCGCAGGATGTGCCGGCGGGTGACGACCCGTCGGGTCATGCCCTTGGCCTCCGCGGTGCGGACGAAGTCCTCGCTGGAGACCTCCTGGACCGCCGCCCGGGTGATCCGGGTGATGATCGCCAGCGGGATCGTCCCGAGGGCGACGGCAGGCAGGATCAGGTGCTTGGCGGCGTCCCAGGCAGCAGGGAAGTCGCCCGTGAGGATGCCGTCCAGGACGAAGAAGCCGGTGGGATGGTCGGTGGTGATTGTGGCGGACTGGCGCCCGATCCCGGGCAGCCAGCCGAGCTTGACGGCGAAGACGTACTTCAGCAGGAAGCCGAGGGCGAAGACCGGGATCGCGATGCCGAGCAGCGACCCCGCCGTGGAGGCGTTGTCGACCCAGCTGTTCGGTCTTCGACCGGCGACGAAGCCCAGCGGGATACCGACCAGGATGGCGAAGAAGATGGCCGTCAGGGCCAGCTCGACGGTGGCCGGGAAGCGGCGGGCGATCTCCTCCGAGACCGGCCGCTGGGTCTGGATCGAGACGCCGAAGTCGCCTTGGACGACCTTGCCCATGTACGAGGCGTACTGCTCGTAGACCGGGCGGTCCAAGCCGTACGCCGCCCGCACCTGCGCCGCCCGCTCGGGTGTCGATCGCTCTCCGAGAAGAGCCGTCTCGGGTCCACCGGGCAGGGCCCGGACGAACACGAAGACCAGGATCGACAACCCGAGCAGGATCGGGATCAGCAGGAGCAGGCGGCGTACGGCGAACTTCAGCACGGAGGAGTCAGACCGCCAGGGCGGTCAGGGCGGGCAGCGTCACGACGACAGCGAGACCTTCGAGAAGTCCTCGATGCTGACCGGGCTCGGCACGAACCCGTCGACGCCCGCGGCGAAAGCCAGGGCCGGCTTGGTGTGCACGTACGGCACGCCAGGCAGGAACTCCATGATCTTCTTGTTCGCGGCCTTGTAGAGCTCGGTGCGGGCGTCCGGGTCGGACTCCTGACGCGCGGCCTCCAGGTCGGTGTAGATGCTCTTCTCCAGCGGGCCCCACGCGGACTGCTTGGTGCGGAAGAAGGTCCCGATGAAGTTGTCCGGGTCTCCGAAGTCACCCGTCCAGCCCAGCAGGCGCATGCCGGTCTGACCGGAGTCGACGGCGTTCAGGTAGTCGGGGTTCCACGGCGCCGACTTCGGCACGACGGTGAAGCCGGCCGCGGTCAGGTCGGCCGAGAAGGCCTGGAAGTTGGCCACCGGGTCGGGCATGTACGGCCGGCTGACGCCGGTCGGGTACCAGAATTCGAGCTTCGGGTTGGCGACCCCGGACTCCTTGATGAGCGCCTTGGCCTTGTCGACGTCGTAGTCGTAGGTCATGACGTCCGGCGCGTAGCCGAACAGGTCCGGCGGCATGAACTCCTTGGCCACCTCGGCGCCGGGCGGGTACTTGGCCGTGACCAGCGCCTCGCGGTTGAGCGCGTAGGCGATCGCCTGGCGGATCTTCGGGTTGTCGAACGGCGGCTTGGCGGTGTTGAAGCCGACGTAGCCGACGTTGAACGCGGGGCGCTCCAGGATCTGGAAGTTCGAGGCCTTGAGCGCGCCGAGGTCCTCGGCTGCGACCAGGACGTAGCCCTGGATCTCGCCGCTCTCCAGCGCCTGCCGGCGGGCCGGGCCGTCGGCGATCGGCTTGAAGATCAGCTTGTCGAGCTTGGCCTTGTCGCCCCAGTAGTCGTCGAAGCGGGTGAGCACGAGGCGGTTGTTCGGCTCGAAGGTCTCGAGCTTGAACGGCCCGGTGCCGATCGGGTGGTCGCGACCGAAGGTGCCCTCGAAGCGAGGCTCCTCACCGGTGCCGGTGACCTTGTCGGCCTCGAACTCCTGCAGCGCCTTGGGGCTCGCGATGGAGAACGATGCGAGCGCGAGTCCGGACAGGAACGACGCGGACGGCGAGCTCAGCTCGATGACGGCCTTGCCGTCGGTGGCGGTGCAGCTCTTGTAGAGGCTGACCGGCAGCGAGTCGTCCTCGTTCTTGGCGTAGCCGGAGAACACCGTCTGCCAGTAGTAGGAGACCGACGCGCTCTGCTGGACGCCCGTGAAGTTGTACCAGCGGTCGAAGTTGAAGCAGACGGCCTTGGCGTCGAAGTCGGTGCCGTCGTGGAACTTCACGCCGTCGCGCAGGGTGAAGGTCCAGGTCTTGCCGTCGTCGCTGGCGGAGTACTCCGTCGCGAGCAGCGGCTCGATCTCGGTGCCACCGGGCTTGGTGGTCACCAGCGTCTCGAAGATCTGCCGGACGACCCGCAGCGACTCACCGTCGCTGACGTAGGCGCCGTCCATGCTGATGGGGTCGGCAGAGGTGCCGAACACCAGCGTGCCGCCCGTCTTGCCCTCGGCGGCGCCGGGGTCGTTGCTCGTGCTGCCACTGCTGCCACCGCAGGCCGCGGTGGCGGCGAGCAGGCCGGCCAGTCCGAGGGCCATCGTCCCCCGGCGTCTTCCAAGGTTGCGCATCGCGTCTCCACCTCAAGCACCCGGCGGCCCGGTCGGGCGCCGATCTGTCGGGACCCTAGACCGCAGCACCGACATCGCGTGGGCGAGAGACCGGCGCCCCGGGTCGCGATTGCGCAACGATGCGCTTGCCGAGCGGCCGCGACCGACTCCGGCCCGGCCGACGTTTGCGGACCAGCAGCGACGAAACGCCACGAGCCCGGCCCCCCGCGAGGGGGGACCGGGCTCGTAGCGACCTCGCCTCAGGTCCGCCGGCGCCCCCGCACCAGCAGGACCCCGAGGCCGGTCAGCCGGGGGGCGGGGCGGCTCAGCGCCGCGCCGTGCTGGCGAACACCTGCAGCTCGCTGATCCGGACGTTCTTCTTCTGCGACAGCGACACCACGGTGGTCGGGGCGCCGGCGGCGGCGGCGGTCGTGAAGCCGGTCGTGCAGTCCGGGTCGTTGAGGGGGTTGCCCTCGACGTTGGCCTTGCCGGTGAAGGCCTGGCCGCCGGTGCACTGGTTGTCCAGGACCTTGATGCGTACGTGGGTGGCCTTGGTGGGCCGCACGGTGAAGCTGCGCAGGTTCAGGTCCGGGGCGGTCGGGCGCGGCGGCCCGGCCGGGAAGGCGTCGCGCTTGACCAGCACGCTGGTGAAGCCGGCGTCCTTCGAGCAGTCCTTGCCGGCTGTGGCGTCGCAGGTGAGGATCTCGAACGAGCGCAGCGCCGCGAAGCGGCTCTGGCCACCGACGTCGTACGGCGTGTCGTCGCCTGCCTTCTGCTCGCAGCCGTCAGCGGTGGCGTCGCCGGCGCAGGCCGGGCGGTTCGCGGCGCTGACCTGCACCTCGCGGACCATCGAGGCCCCGCCGGCCAGGTCGACGGTGACCTGCTTGTCGCGGACCGTCGGCGCTTCGTTCGGGTTGCGCGGAGCGCCCTCGACCGAGCCCCAGTTGGTGTTCTCGGTGTCGTCGTGGATCTTGTCCAGGTTGCCGCCGTTCCCGGTGGCCTTGGCGCCCAAGGCCAGCGACGCGAGGTTCTTGCGCAGCGGCAGCGTGATGATCTGGGCACCCGGCTTGATCGTCACCGTCATGCGCCGGTGGCCGAAGCCCTCGCCCTGCACGAAGATCTCGTAGGTGCCGGGGGCGTAGCTCTTGGGCGCCGTGACCTTGCCGTTCTCCGACACGGCGACCGGGACGATCCGGGCCTCGTAGTCTCCGACGAACACGTTAATGAGCTTGGCGGTGCCGCCACCCTCGACGACAGGCTTGAAGCGGACGGTGCCGTTGGCGCCCATCGGGTTGCGGAAGCCCGGCTCGGAGGCCAGGTCGGCGACGCCGGCAGACGAGGCGTTGGCGCCCATGCCGCGCTTGGCGTACGCCGCCCACAGGGTGGACAGGTTCGCGCCCTTGTAGCGCATCTTGTCCGACGCCAGGATCGCGTCACGGCTGTCGAGCATCGTGGTCTGGCTGGGCTGCAGCAGGTAGCCGTCGAACAGCATCTGGATCCAGCGACGGTTGCCCGGGCAGGCCGTGGAGGCCTTGAGCCCGTCGGCGCACGCCGCCTGCAGGGCCTTGTTGCCCTCAGGGAAGGCCTTGGCGTACTTGTTGACCAGCGCGGTCCGGACGTCGAGCTGGGTGGCGTTCCAGATCTCGCCGTCCGCGTGCGGGCTGGTCACGCCGTTGCCGTCGTACTCCAGGTCGGAGTAGTTCAGCGGGCTCTTGTTGGGGCCGTAGTTGCGGATGCCGGCCTGCAGGTCACCGGTGACGTACGGCGCCAGGGAGAAGCGGTTCTCGTTCGCGTACGGCGCGAGGCCGTAGCCGTTGAGGTACTCGGTCGCCATCAGGTCCGACCAGGACTCGCCCATCGAGCTGGCCTGCATGCCGGACAGGCCGGTGTCGGGGCCGGCGGTCATGCGGTTGGAGATCATGTGGCCGTACTCGTGGCCGACGATGCCCATGTCGAAGGCGCCGTCGGTGCAGGGGGCGTAGAAGCCGGCCTGCAGGGGCTCCCAGAGGTACTGGTTGGTAATTGGCGCGACGCCGTCGCCCAGGGTGATCTGGTTGGCGTTGTCGCGACCCTGGAAGGTCGGGCCGCCGCCGATCGAGCCGGCCTGGCTGTTGCCGATCTCCGGGTCGTTCTCCTGCTCCTCGGTGTCGGCCTCAGAGCCGACGTTGTCGACCTGTGCGTTGTAGTTCTCCTCGGTGAAGCCGAGGTAGTAGCCCCAGTCGTGCATGCGGTTGTGCATGACGAACAGGTTGGTGGTGGCGGCGTCGATGTCGTTGAGGCCCGGCAGCGCGAAGCTGGTCGGGTTGCAGCCGCTGGAGTGCCACTGATCGGTGAAGGCGAAGTTGTAGGTGCGGGTCGGGCTGACCGGCGGCACCGCGGCGTCGGGGGTCAGGAAGCTGACCCGCGAGGGGGCGGTCTTGGCGTTGTTGCCGGTGGTGCTGAAGGTCGGTCCGGCCACGCCGTTGTCGCTAAGGATCTCGTCGAAGGCCTGCGAGCCGGCGGTGTTGGGCTTGCCGCCCTTCTCGCCGAGCACGCGCTTGCAGTCCGCGCCCGGCAGGTAGCACCAGGACTGTCGGTTGTCGGGGGTCTTGACGCCCGCCTTCGGGAAGTTCGGGGCGTTCGGGAACACCTTCCAGTACGGCAGCGAGTCGCCGCTGGGCTCGGCCGTGTCGGCGAAGTGGTCCAGGTTGTTGACCCGCACGATCACGTCGCCGGTCTGGGCGTCGACCAGCGAGGTCCAGGCGAAGGGGTTGCCGTCGTGGCCGTAGCCGCGCCCGCCCGGCGTGCTCTTGATGACGATCACCTCGTACGCCAGGCGTACGCCCTGGGTGGCGGTCGGGACGGTCACCAGACGCACCCGCTGGGAGTCCGCCACCTCGGGCAGTGACAGCAGCGCCGCGCCGTTCGGGGCGGTGCCGGTCGCTGTCAGCGCGGCGCCGGCGAGCTCGACGCCGACCTCGCTGGCAGCGGCCCGGTAGGCCTCGACGACCGACAGGGTGGCCTTGTTGGTCAGCCGGGTGTCGCGGGTGACCGAGGAGCTGACGAAGGCGACCCGGCCCTCGGGGTCCAGGCCGACGGTCAGCAGTCCGTCCTGGCCGGTCGGGGCGCCGGCGAAGACCTGGCGGAAGGTGACGACGAAGGGCTGGCGGCCGGTGACGTAGGCCCCGCCGCGCATCTTGGCCCGCAGCTCCGGGCCCTCAGCGAGCGGGACGGCCTTGAGCAGCTCGAGCGCGGCGACCTCGGTCTGCAGCGCGCTGAGCCCGAACAGGTCGGCGTTCTTGCGCACCCAGGCGCGGGCGACGTCGGCCGGCTTGCCGGCCTGCGGGCCGGACAGGTAGCCGGCGTCGTCGCGGGTCAGCACCTTGGGGCTGCCCAGCGGGTTCCAGACGGCGCGGGCGCCGAGCGCCCGGACAGCGGACTGCTGCGCGGACGACGGGGCCAGCGTGCCGGTGCGGGCGTCGAGGTCCTGCTCGAACAGCCCGCCCTCACCCTGGAAGCCGTAGGCAAGCGGGTCGACGGTCGACTGGGCCGACGCGGTGGGGCCGTATGCCGCGCCGGCCGCGAGAGCGGCGGCGGCGAGCACGGCGATGAAGGGGCGACGCACGGGAGGTCCTTCCGCAAGGGGCGACCGGCCGCCCCCGGGTCGCGGGGGTGGACGGGAACTGGTTGCGCCCCTACTTCGCCGTCGCTCGGCCGGCTCCTGCCGGCCGACCCCGGACAATCGCGCGCTACTCCTCCAGGCGGGACCGGCGGGCGGCCTTGTCGGCCCTGCGCTGCTCGGCCCGCGCGACCGAGGCCTGCGTGAAGGCCTGGCGCTGCCGGCGCAGCAGCACCAGTGACAGCAGGGCAGAGGTGAGCACCGCCCCGCCGAGCGCCAGGATCGTGTCCAGACCCAGCGCCAGCAGCACCGCGAAGGCCACCAGGAGCAGCAGCAGCCGCAGCGTGCTGTAGAGCAGGAACGCCCGTCCCGGGCTGGTCGGCGGGGGGCTCGTCATAACGGCAAGGCTGCCATGCCTGCCGGCAGACGAGCGCCGCCGCCCCCTGCGCGAGCAGGGGACGGCGGCGGGGTCAGGCGTACGGCCGGGGTCTGGTCAGACCTCGAGCTCGCGGCGGCGGCGCACCGCGACGGCAGCGGCCAGCAGGGCGACCCCGAGGATCGCCAGCGCCTGGTCGGCGCCGGTGCGGGGCAGCTGCGGAGCAACCGTGCCCGGGGTGGCGGTGACCGGCGTGCCGGTCGTCGGCGTACCGGTGGTCGGCGCGCCGGCCGCCAGCGTGGCCGGGCTGAACCGGACCGCGTTGCCGAGGTTGGCCAGCTCCAGGCTGACGGGCGCGCTGGTGAGCAGGCCGGTCACCTGGGTGACGCCGCCGAGGGCGGGCAGCGAGGCCGCGCCGGGCACGGCCAGGGCGGTCGGGACGCTCAGGCCGGGCAGCGTGATCGCCAGCGCCCGCAGGTCGGTGCCGGCGGTGCCGAAGCCGTCAGCGTTGCCGGTACGGACGGACTTGGTGAGCAGCTCGACCTTGGGGGCCGGCACCGACAGCGTCGGGAAGCCCGGGACGGTCGACAGGACGCTGGACAGGGTGCCGGTCAGCTGACCGACCAGGGCGTTGACCGCGCTGAGCTGGGCGGCGGTGACGCCGACCAGGTCGACCTTGGTGGTGCCGAGGACGTTGGACAGCACGTCGGTGCCGAGGACCTTGAGCCCGGAGACCTCGCCGCCGACGACCGTGGCGCTCTGGTCACCGGGCTGCGCGGAGGTGGCGGTGGCCCGGGACAGGACCGTCAGGCCGTCCAGGCTGACCAGCGGGGTCGTGTCCAGGACCGCGACGATCGCTGCGAGCAGCTGGTCGATGAGCGGCTGCAGCACCTTGACGATGCTCGCCAGGGCGGTCTGCGCGGCGTCCAGCAGGCGGTTTGCGGCGTCCAGGGCGCTCTGGGCGAGCGTCACGGCGCTGCGGGCCGCGGCCAGCGCGGCGGCGGTGAGCTCGGCAGTGGTGTTGGCCGCGGCGACAGCAGCGGTGGCGGTCGTGACCGCGGTCTGCGCCTCGGTCACCAGCGCGGTGGCCTCGTCCAGGGCGACCTTGGCGGCGTCCAGGGCCGGCAACAGCAGCGGGTTGGGAGCTGCGTCGTACGCCGTCTTGAGGGTGGTGTAGGTCGTGCCCGCGGCGGTGGCGGCGGCCTGGCGCGAGGTCAGCGTGGCGTTCGCGTCGGTGACGGCCTGGTTGGCGGCGGCGCGGGCGGCGTTGGCGCCGAGCACCTGGGACGTGAGGGCGTCGGCGGCGGCGGTCTTGGCGGCCAGGTCGGTGGTCGCGGCCTCGACGGCCGTGAGCTGACGGTTGACCTCGGCGGTCGCGGCATCGGTCTGGGTCTTGATCAGCGCCTGCGCGTCGTCCAGGGCCTTGGTGGCCGTCGTAACGGCGGTGGTGGTGAGGTCGAGCTCGTTGAGCAGCTGCACCAGCGTGCTGGTCGGCAGCTTGACGACGTCCAGGCCGAGCGCGGCGAGCAGGTCGGCGATGCTCGGCAGCGCGACGTTCGTGACGCTGACGCTCTGCTGGCCGACCGAGCCGACCTTGCTGACGACCGAGCTGACGTCCAGCGAGCCGTTGAGCGCGACCGGCAGGCCGAGCAGGGTGGCGCCGCCGAGCGAGCTGCTGCCCGCCTCGGTCGACGCGCCGCCGTCGGGGTTGCTGGCGGCGGCTGTCAGCACCGGGCTGCGCAGCGCGAGGATGCCGGACAGCGCCGACGGGGCGACGGCGGCCGTGTCGAGCACGGGGGCGGAGGCCGGCGCGGAGGCGGGGGTGACGGTCTGGCGGCCGTACGCCGTGCCGTCGACCGTCAGCGGCGTGACGACGACCTGCGCGACGGGGCTCGCTGCGAGGGTGTCGCTGAGCAGCGCCAGCGTCCCGGCGGTGACGGCGTGTCCACCGGCAGACAGGCCGACCAGCGTGACGCCTGAGGTCGCGAGACCGCGGGCGGGGGTGGCGGTGGGGCTGGTCGCGGCAGAGGCCGGTCCGGCCACCGCGGCGATCAGGGCCGCCGCGGCGGCGGCGGACAGCAGGGGTGAGGGACGCACGAGAACTCCAAGGTCGCAGCGGGTGACTGGTCTGTTGGGTGGAGTCTTGACCGTGATGCGTCGTTCGACCATGGCCCTTTAGGACCATCTGCACCCCACCCGTCCCGGTGCGGGAGCGAAGGTCCGATGCGCCCCATTCGCGGAATCCAGCGTCCATTGTGTCCGATCCCGTCACCCGTGCGAGGATCCGTCGTTGTGCGAGCAGCGACCGGATCTCCGGCGTTGCCAGAACTCGGGGGGCACCCACATGACCTATGACCTGGACGACACCGCATCGCGGGGCCGGCTGCTGACACCGGGCGAGGTGGCGACGCTGTTCCGCGTCGACCCCAAGACCGTCACGCGCTGGGCCGCCGCCGGTCGCATCAGCAGCATCCGTACGCCCGGCGGCCACCGGCGCTTCCGAGAGGCCGAGGTGCGCGCGCTGCTCGAGGGCGGTCGGACCTCCGCGACCATCCCGGCCCAGGTCGACCGGGCTGCGGTACCCCGCTGACAGCACGGCGGTCCCGGGCGTAGGTTCGCGCTCGGACCGTCGAGGGGGGACAGCGTGCTGTACGGCGGTGAGGCGCTGTTCCTCGTCGAGCTCGCGCTCGTCGTCTACTGCGTCCTGAACATCATCACCACCCCCGAAGCGCAGGTGCGCAACTTGCCCAGGCTCCTGTGGCTGGTGCTCGTGCTGCTGTTCCCGTTGGTCGGCGGCGTCGCGTGGCTGGTCGCCGGGCGGCCGCAGGGACCGGCGCGCTCGCTGGCCGACATGGGCAACGACGGCATCCCG
>JBBPYI010000313.1:0-2723 GCA_038200075.1 Mycobacteriales bacterium | reverse complement strand
CTGCCCGTGGACCTCGCTGCCGAAGGCGGCGCTGCCGGCGGCCTTGATGTGCGCTGCGGTCTGCTCGGAGTCGTCCATGCCGACGACCGTACGTCGCCGTCAGCCTGACGGCTCGGGCTCGGGCCCGGGCCAAGGCCCGGTCGTCGGTCGCGAGCACCAGCCCATCGCTCACCAGCACAGCGGTGAGCAGGAAGAACAGGCCTTCCTCCAGCGGCAGACCCAGCGCCATGACGCCCGTGCTGCTCGTCGGGGCGATAGTCCAGATGCCGTCGGCGAGGGCCAGTCGGTCGGCCACGCACAGCCAGGCCGCGACCGGCAGGGCCAGCAGGGCTCGATCCGGCCAGCGGGATCGCAGCAGGTCACCGGCGACGACCCGCTGCAGCGCCAGCGGCGGGGCGATCCAGACGAGCAGCAGGCCCAGGTAGCGCAGCTGGCCGCCCGCAAGGAGCAGCACGATCCCCAGGGCGAGCACGCCCAGCCACAGCAGGGACCCGCGAAGCCTTGCTCCTGCCTGCAGCGGGCGGACAGGGACCTGGAAGCGGCCCAGCAGGTGACCCCAGGCGGCGATCAGGACGACCTCGAGGGCGACGAAGGCGTACTCCTCGACGGGCACCGAGCCCACCCGCAGCAGGACGCGGTCGGGGTCGTACGCCCAGACCCCGGTCCTGATCAGGTGCTCGTCCCATGGCGCGGTCCACAGCAGGGCCACGGCGATCAGGGCGGCGCAGGCCGCCATCAGCCGAACCGGAGGCCGGCCCGCCCGTCGCAGGATCAGCGCGACGGGCAAGCCGAGGAACAGCAGGTCGAACAGCAGATAGCTCACGACCGCGGTCCCGTCCCGGGGTGGCGGCTAGGCCCGAACCCTGGCCTGGGTGGGCGAGGCCTCCAGCGGAGCGTCGACGTCCTCGTCGTCGAAGCCGGGCTGGTCCACCATGCTCTTGACGCGGGCGATCTTGTAGATGACCAAGCCGAAGGCGGCCTTGGCCAGGATGTCGGCGATGGAGTAGCCGGCCTGCCGGGCGACGAACGCCCCGGGACCGTCCAGGCCGATCACGGGCATGAGGTAGGCGATCGGGTAGACGCCCCACAGGCCGACCAGCATGATGCGCAGCTTGCCGACGGTGCCGCGGACCTCGATCGGCTGGCGGTCCATCGACTTGGACAGCTCGACGAACAGCACGTAGAGCAGGTAGAGGAACGGGATGGTGGACAGGGTGCCCCACAGCAGGCGGGTGCCGGTGTCGGTGGAGATCTCACCGGGGTAGCCCAGCGCGATCATCAGGCCGGAGGCGATGACGAGCTTGGTCAGCAGCGGCTTGGCGGCGGCGCGGGTCAGGGCGAGCACCGCGATGGTCTCCACCAGCAGCAGCGGGACCGTGAGGAACCAGTCGACGTACCGGTAGCCCTCGTTGAAGGCGACGTCGGTCAGGGTGTAAACGCCCTGGCCGCCCTGCGCGGTGCTGTCGTAGGACTCCTTGAAGTTGTCGAAGATGCGTACGTAGTGATAGGTCGCGATGAAGCACACGGTGGCCGAGACGACCAGCGCGTTGCGGTAGCGCGGGAGGACCCGCTTCTGCGACAGCACCAGGTACAGACCGGTGAAGAACAGGCTGGCAATAGCGAGTGAGAACAGGTTGTAGACGGCGTCGTACTGACCGTTGCTGAGCTGTTCGATCTCGATGCCTTGAGCGAGCACGACGTTCTCCTTTGTGGGAGCTGCCAGCGGGACGCCGGCGGGGCGTCTCGCAGGGTGCTCGTCATTCGGAAGATGCGCAACTCGAAGAAGTTGTGAAGCGGTTCAGTCGGACAGGAAGCCCAACACGTCCTGCCGCGTGAGCACCCCGACCGGCCGGCCGTCGGCGACGACGACCGCGGCGTCGGCCTTCTCCAGCGCCACCATCGCGGCGTGCACCGGCTCACCGGCGCCGACCATCGGCAGCGGCGAGGCCATGTGGTCGACCAGGCGGTCGGCCAGCTGGGCGCGACCGGAGAACAAGGCGTCCAGCAGGTCCCGGTCGTGCACGGCGCCCACGATCTCGGCCGTCATGACCGGCGGCTCGGCGCGCACCACCGGCATCTGCGAGACGCCGTACTCCCGCAGGATGTCGATTGCCTCCCGGACCGTCTCCGTCGGGTGGGTGTGCACGAACGACGGCAGCGGGCCATCGGAGCGCTTCCCGCGCATGACGTCGGCGACCGTCGTGGTGCCGGCGTCGGCGTGCAGGAAGCCGTAGTCGGCCATCCACTCGTCGTTGAAGATCTTGGACAGGTAGCCGCGGCCGCCGTCGGGCAACAGCACCACCACGACGTCCTCGGGACCGGCCTCGGCGGCGACCTGGAGCGCTGCGACCACGGCCATCCCGCACGATCCGCCGACCAGCAGGCCCTCCTCACGGGCCAGCCGCCGGGTCATCGCGAAGGAGTCACGGTCGCTGACGGCCAGGATGCCGTCCGGCACCGACGCGTCGTAGGTCGTCGGCCAGAAGTCCTCGCCGACGCCCTCGACCAGGTACGGCCGGCCGTCACCGCCGCTGTAGACCGAGCCGACGGGGTCGGCGCCGTACACCTTGACCCGCCCGTCCGAGACCTCCTTGAGGTAGCGGCCGACGCCGCCCAGGGGGCCGCCGGGGCCGGCACCGGCGACGAAGTGCGTGACCCGGCCCTCGGTCTGGGCCCAGAGCTCCGGACCGGTGCTCTCGTAGTGGGCGCGGGGGTTGTTGGGG
>JBBPYI010000312.1:0-7189 GCA_038200075.1 Mycobacteriales bacterium | reverse complement strand
GGCAACGTCCGGGGGACCGGCGTCACGACCGACTGGCCGGTGCAGGCGGTCTACCGGTGCGTCGGCTACCGCTCCAGCGAGCTGCCGGACCTGCCGTGGGACAGCCGCAACCACGTCGTGCCGCACGCCGCCGGCCGGGTGCTCGACCTCGACGGCTCCCCGCTGCCCGGCGTCTACGTCAACGGCTGGGTCAAGCGCGGCCCGGTCGGCCTGATCGGCCACACCAAGGGTGACGCGATCGAGACGGTCGGCTCGATGCTGGCCGACCTCGACGCCATGCCGCGCGCGGCCGAGCCGTCGCCGGAGGCGGTCGCCGACTTTCTGGACAGCCGAGGCCTGGCCTGGACGACGTGGGACGGCTGGCAGTTGCTCGACGCCCACGAGCTGGCGCTCGGTGCGGCGTACGGCCCGGTGGGCGAGGCCGCGCGCGAGCGTGTGAAGGTCGTGGACCGGCAGGCGATGATCGACGTGTCGCGGGCGGTCGCTGCCGTCGAGGCCGGCGAGCCGGGTGCGCAGGCGCAGCTCGACGAGGCGCTGGATCGGGCCGACGCGCAGGCCTGAGCCCTGCGTGGTCCCGACAGGCAGGAATGCCGCCTCGGGTCACGAAAGGTGCGGCATGGACCGTCGCCGCTTCTTGCAGTCTGCCGCTCTCGCCGGCGCAGCCCTGGTCGTCCCGCGAGCCGCCGCCTCGGCGGCAGCCCCCACCGGAGCCCCGCAGACGGGCTTCGAGACCAGCGGTGGGGCGCGCTGGACCACCCACGAGGAGGAGCTGTCGTTCCTGGCCGCCGTCGCGCGGGGGAGCCGGCGCGTACGCCTGGAGACCATCGGGCGCACCGAGCAGGGCCGGCCGCTGCAGCTGATGAGCGTCGGGGCCCGTGACACCCGCCGGCCGACGGTGCTGCTGGTCGGCAGTCAGCACGGCAACGAGCCGGCCGGCCGGGAGACCGCGCTCGCGCTGGTCCGCGACCTGGCCTTCACCACCGACCCGGTGCTGGTGCGCCAGCTCGGCCAGCAGAGCGTGCTGGTCGTCCCGAGCGCGAACCCCGACGGCCGGGAGGCCAACACCCGCGCCAACTCCGCCGGGGTGGACATCAACCGCGACCACCTGGCCCTGACGCAGCCCGAGAGCCGGGCGATCGCCACCGTCCTGCGCGACCGCGGCCCGGACCTGGTGCTGGACCTGCACGAGTACGGCCCGAGCGTGCCAGTGCTCTACGACGACGAGGTGCTCTACCTCTGGCCCCGCAACCTCAACGTCGACCAGGCCGTGCACGACCTGGCCAAGGAGCTGGCGGAGGACTTCATCGCCACAGGCGCCCGGGCAGCAGGCTTCACCGCCGACGAGTACGGCCTCTACAAGGCCGGGCCGCAGGAGGTCACCCAGACCGCCGGTGACGAGGACGAGGGCATCTGCCGCAACGCCGTCGGCCTGCGGCACAGCCTCGGCATCCTGATCGAGTCGGCCGTGTCGATGGACGCGACCAACGGCCCGGGGGAGCTCACCTCGCAGGCCGCCGTCAACCGTCGCCGGGTGGCCAGCCAGACCCAGGTCACCCGCGACACGCTGCGGTTCCTGCGCGAGAAGGGCGGGATCGCCCGCGCCGCCTCCGAGGGCGCCCCGGCCCGCAAGGCCGCTGAGGGCAAGGCCGGCAGCGCGCCGGTGTTCTTCGGGGGCGCCGACAACGACCCGCCCGAGCCCTCGCAGGTCGCCGACCCACCGCCGCTGTCGTACTCCCTGACGCCGGCCCAGCAGCGGGAGGTTGCGGGCGTGCTGGCGCTGCACGGCGTGCGCAGTAAGCGGATCGGCAGCGAGTTCCGGATCGACATGGCGCAGGCCGCCAAGCCGATGATCCCGCTGCTGCTGGACCCGCGCGGGCAGCGCCACATCATCGACGGCACGGCCCTCGGCGACGGCGAGCGCGAAGGCTGATGGAGGGCGCTCCCCTGCGTCAGACCGGTTCGCCGATAATCGACACTATGTCAACTTACGGCGAGACGGGGGGCCGTCACGCCGGGGTGGCGATGAAGCTCCCGCGCGCCACCAGCTCGACGGTGGCGGCGATCGCGACGGCCTGCACGGCGAGCAGTGCGACCAGGATGAGCACCTGCACCGCGCCGGCCTCCACGGGCGTGGCACCACCGAGCAGGGTGCCGACGAAGGCCCCTGGCAGCGCGACCAGACCGACGGTCCGGGTCTGGTCCAGCGCTGGGACCAGCGCCTGACCGGCCGCGGGGCGGCAGACCTCCAGGGCCGCATCCCGAGGCAGCAGGCCCAGCGCAAGCCCGGCCTCGACCTCCCCGCGCCGGGACCTGAGCTCGTCCAGGGCCCGACGCCCGGCCAGCGAGGTCGCCGTCATGGCGCCGCCGATGAGGATGCCGGCGATCGGGACCACGGCGATGCCCTGGCGCGGGACGACCCCGGAGGCCAGCAGGGCCACGACGACGGGGGCCGCGCCCATGCCGATCGGGACGGCGGCCCACCACGCGGCCCGCCTGCGCACCAGCCGGCGACCGGCGGTGGCCGAGGCGATGGCGTACATCGCGGCGACGAACAGCAGCGTCAGCGGCAACGAGCGCACGACCGCGACCAGCACGAGCGAGACGACAGCGAGCTGCGTGACGGCCCGCACCCCAGCGACCAGCACGGCGCGGTCGTGGCCCAGGCAGGCATACCGGGAGGCGCCGGCCGCGAGCAGGAGCAGCAGGACGAGAGCGACGGCCAGCGCCGGACCGACGGTGACGAGGGTGGACACAGCTCACTTGAGCACGTGGCCCGCCCGACAGGGTCACCGGGCCGAGATCAGCCGGTGAGGAACACCTGCACGCCGTACCAGCGGCCCTGGGTGTCGCTGGTCGCGCCGACCCCGAGGTGGGTGAAGGTCGGCGTGAGGATGTTGGCTCGGTGCGGCGGCGACGCCATCCACATCGCCACCAGTGCCTCCGGCGACACGTTGCCGTAGGCGACGTTCTCCCCCACCGCGCGCGCCCCGCAGGTCGACAGGATCGGCGACAGCGCCTGGTGCGACAGCGCCCCCGCTGCACGCAGCGCGCCGGCCCAGCGGTCGGCGAACCCGTCGGCGCAGCCCGACAGGCGCAGCGGCGCCAGCCCTGCCCGCCCGCGCTGGACGTTGGTGGCTGCCAGCACCCGGTCCTGGTAGGCCTGCGCGCTCGAGACCTCGGTGCTGCTGCGCGGCGAGGTGGGCACCGCGGTCGGCGCGGCGACCGGTCGCGGCAGGGCCCGCCGGGTCGCGCTGCTCTTCCAGGGCGCGCTGCCCATCGGTGCCTGGTGCGTACGCGCTGTGCTGGTGGCCGCCGAGGCCTGGCCGGCGCCGAGCGGCACGAGGGCCACCGTCAACAGGCTGGCGACTGACAGTGAGCGGAGCATGGTCACGACGTCCTGTTCGCAGAGGGTCTGTCCTGTCCTCCTCGGCACATCCGTGCCGCATCTTGACCAGCGTCTGTCACTCAGCGTCACCTCGCCCACCTGCCCGGCGACGCCGATAGGCTCACCCGATGCTTAGCGAGACAGGCCGGCGGGTGCGCACGGCGCTGACGCTGCTGGTTGCTGTGCTGGTGCTGGCGGGGACCTTCGTCGGTCAGGACGACGACTTCCCGTTCGGTCCGTTCCGGATGTACGCCACCCGCGACGACCCCGACGGCCCGGTGATGTCCACCCGGGTCGAGGCGCTCGACACCGCCGGCACGCTGCGGGTCGTCGACGAGCGCTCGACCGGGCTCAAGCGGGCCGAGGTGGAAGGGCAGATCCGGCGCTTCGTCGCCGACCCGGAGCTGCTGGCCCTGCTCGCCCAGGCACACGACCGGCTGCGTCCCACCGAGCCGGCGTACGCCGAGGTCCGGGTTGTCGAGCTGTCCTACCAGCTGGCCGACAGCCGACCGACCGGAGGCCAGAGCGAGCGGGTCGTCGCCCGGTGGACCCGGTGACGAGCTGGCTCCTGCAGCCGGTCTGCCTGGCCCGGATCGCCGTGCTACGCGTGATCGTCTACCTGTTCATCCCGGTCGACGTGCTGCTGACGACGACCTTCGTGCGGGCGCACGCCCAGGTGCCGGGTGAGCTCTACGCCCCGCTGCGGATCGGGCGGCTGCTGCCGCTGCCGACGCCCGGACCCTGGGTCGAGACCCTGCAGGTCCTGCTGGTGACGGCGTCCCTGACGGCCGCCGTGCTCGCGGTGCGCGACCGACTCCCCCGGCTGGCCGGCTGGGTCGTGGCCGGTCTCTACCTGCAGTGGATGGTCGTGGCCATGAGCTACGGCAAGGTCGACCACGACCGCTTCGCCTTCCTGGTGACGCTGTTCGTCCTGCCAAGCGTTGGCCGGGCCGGGCTGCGATCCACAGGGCGCACGCAGGCGGCCGGGTGGGCGCTGTCGATGATCACGCTGGCGGTCGTCGCGACCTACACGCTGGCGGCGGTGGCCAAGCTCCGCTTCGGCGGCTGGGACTGGGTCGACGGCGCCACGCTCACGCGTGCGGTGCTGCGCCGCAGCACCCCGCTGTCCGAGCCGCTGCTGGACGTGCCGGGGGTGCTGCACGCTGCGCAGTACGGCATCATGATCATGGAGCTGCTGGTCGCGCCGCTGCTGCTCGTGCGGTGGAAGGACCCGCGCCGCACCTGGGCGCTCGCGGCCGGCTTCCTCGGCTTCCACCTCATGACCTTCGCCATGATCACGATCATCTTCCTGCCGCACTGCATCGCCCTGCTCGCCCTGCTGCCCCTGGAACGCCTCACCGTGCGGACTCGGGCGCCCGTGGCCGCATGACGCGGCCGCTCGCGGTCTTCGACGTCGACGGGGTCCTGGCCGACGTCCGGCACCGACTGCGCCATGTCGAGCACCGCCCCAAGGACTGGCAGGCGTTCTTCGCCGCGGCCGTCAACGACCCGGCCCTGTCCATCGGGGTGGCCCTGGCCCATGAGAGCGCCCGGGACTGCGAGGTCGTCTACGTCACCGGGCGGCCGGAGCGCTGTCGGGCCGACACCCTCGCGTGGTTCGCCGAGCACGGACTGCCCACGGGGACGCTCGCGATGCGCCGCCCGCTCGACCGCCGGCCGGCGAGCATGGCCAAGCTGGCCCTGCTGCGCGAGCTCGCAGCCGACCGGGTGGTCGCGGTCGTGGTCGACGACGACGCCGAGGTGTGCGCGGCCTACGAGCAGGCCGGCTTCACCGTCCTGCGGGCCACCTGGATGGGCGAGCAGCCGGCGCTGCGCCGGGCGCAGCAGCAGGACGGCCGCACCTGAGCTGCTAGCTCAAGGCCCGCAGGACCGGCCCGGCCTTGGCGTGGGCCTCATCGACCTCGGCAGCCGCATCGCTCCCCCACGTGATGCCGCCCCCTGCCCACAGGTGCACCCGGTCCTCGTCGACCCCGATCGTCCTGATGGTCAACCCGAGGTCGAGCCCCCCGGGCCACAGCAGGCCAAGCGCACCCATGGACGGTCCGCGTCCCACCGGCTCAAGGCCCGCCAGCACCGCGCAGGCTGCGCGCTTGGGCGCGCCGGTCACCGACCCGCCGGGCAGCAGCGCCCGCAGCACGTCACCGGTCCCGACCCCCTCGGCCAACGTCGCCGCGACCGTGGAAGACGCCTGCCAGAGCCCGGACCAGTCCGAGAGCGCGTAGAGCTCCTCGACCTGCACCGAGCCGGTCCGCGCGACCCGGGACAGGTCGTTGCGCTCGAGGTCGACGATCATCACGTGCTCGGCCCGGTCCTTGACGCTGGCCAGCAGCTGCTCGCGGGACCCGGGGGCGACCCGCAGCGTCCCCTTGATCGGCACCGTCGTGACGCGGCCGGCCTCGACCCGGACGAGCTGCTCGGGCGACGCGCAGCCCACCGCCCACCCCTCACCGGCCAGCACTCCCCCGTACGTCGCGCCGGGCAGCCCGGCCACGGTTGCCGCCAGCGCCCGCGGGTCGGCCCGGTGCGGCGCCACGCGGTGACCGACGACGTTGGCCTGGTAGACCTCGCCGCGGCCGATGGCCGACCGCACGACCTCGATCGCCTCGGCGTGCTCGGCGTCGGTCCAGCTCGCTCTCCAGCCCGACACGCCCCGGGCCGCAGGCGGCGTCGCTGCCTGGTCCGTGCCCACGGCGTACGCCACGGCCACCACCTCGGGCACCGCGGGCACCGGTGACGACCGACCGGTCGACAGAAAGGCGATCCGCGCGCAGCCGACCGCCCCCGCCAGCAGCGCCACCGCGGTGTCCCCGCGCTGCCCGGCCGGCTCGCCGTCCAGCCCGTGCTCGGCCAGGAAGTCCGTCAGCAGCGCCGCCGGGTCGCCCGGATCGCCGTCGCGCCACTCCCAGCGCTCACGCTCCACCAGCGCACCGCGCCAGGCAGGCGGGGTCCCGGGCGGTCTCACGACGTTCCCCCGTTCCGGTGGTTCAGCGACCGGGCCTGTCGTCCGACGTCCTGAGTAGTAGACATCCACCCCTGCACCTGGAGCACGACGATGTGCCTGGTCCACTTCCCCGCCTGTCCGGAGGCCGCTGCCCCGGACCATGACGCCGCGGTCGTCGTCTCCCGCCACCCCGAGCAGGGCTGGGTCCTGCTGTGCAACGGCGTCGTGGTCTTCGACGACACCGGCGAGCTGCTGCCCGACGGCCGCACGGTCGAGCCGCACCGCCCGTCCTGCCGGCTGGTCACCGCGGCCTAGCACCCACCGGCCCGGTCAGCTCTCGTAGGCCTCGGGCGACGGGCAGGAGCAGACCAGGTTGCGGTCGCCGTACGCCCCGTCGATCCGGCGTACCGGCGGCCAGTACTTCGAGCCCCGCGACACCCCGGCCGGGAAGGCCCCGAGCTCGCGGGCGTACGCCCTGCCCCACTCCCCCGTCACGCAGGACGCGGTGTGCGGAGCCTGGCGCAGCGGGTTGTCCTCGGCCGGCCAGGTGCCGGCCGCGACCTCGTCGATCTCCTTGCGGATCGCGATCATCGCCTCGCAGAAGCGGTCCAGCTCGCGCAGGTCCTCGCTCTCGGTCGGCTCGATCATCAGCGTCCCGGCGACCGGGAAGCTCATCGTCGGGGCGTGGAAGCCGTAGTCCACCAGGCGCTTGGCGACGTCGTCGACAGTGACGCCGGTGGCTGTGGTGATGCCGCGCAGGTCGACGATGCACTCGTGCGCCACCCGACCGCCGCGGCCGGTGTACAGCACCGGGACGTGCGGCTGCCGCCGCGCGGCGACGG
>JBBPYI010000311.1:0-10794 GCA_038200075.1 Mycobacteriales bacterium | reverse complement strand
GCGGGTGGTTGGCGATCACGCTGAAGTCGCTCGGCGGCGCCAGCGGGGCGTGCAGCCCACCCCGGTCGGTCGGGTCGGGCGCTTGCGCGCCGCTGTGGATGACCGTGACCGTCTCGATCGCCACTCCTGGCAGCGCCCGCAGCGTGCTGCGCGTGCCCGGCGCGGCTGCTCTCGGCGCCGCGTCAAGGCAAGCAACGGTGGTGTCGGCGAAGTCGCGTACGGCTCGCGCCCGGACCTGGTCGCACTCCTCCGGCGTGGACACCAACGTCGCCCCGGACTCCGACACGATCTCGGCCGCGTCGGCGGCGTGGTCGAAGTGCCCGTGCCCGATGAACACGTGCGACGGCTTGAGCATCGCCAGCTCACCCGGGTCGGTCGGGACGTAGCCCGCGTGCTCCCCGCGCGGCACCCACGCATCCAGCAGCACGACGTTGCCGTTGATCGCCGCGGCGTAGGTCATCACGCCGGCCCAGCTCAGGATCACCTTGTCGCGGCGGACGTTGCCGCGGGCGTCGACGTTGTCGGCGCCAAAGAACTTCTCCCGCAGCGCGACCGTCCGCGGGTCCATCGCTTTGCCGGCGGGCGCCACCGACGCGGCGGCACCCCCGGCCGTCAGCAGGAGCAGGCCGGCGACAGCCAGCAGGGCGGTGCGGGGGCGTACGGCCACGACGATGTCCTTGCTACGGAGGAGGAGCGGTGGTGACGTCTTCGCCGTCACCACCGGCAGTTCCTGCCTGGTACCGCGGCGTACGGTCCCGCGCGCCTACTTCGCGGTCGCCGACGCGCTGCTGCTCTTCGCGCTCTCGCCGACGGCGTTCACCGCGCTGACGGTGTAGGCGTACGTCGTCCCGGACGTCGTCGCCGTGTCCTTGTACGAGGTGCCGCTGACCGTCGTGAGAAGCGAGCCGCCGCGGTAGACGCGGTAGCCGCTGATGGCGGAGCCGCCGTCAGAGGACGGCGCGGACCAGCTGAGCTGGATGCCCTTGCCCTTGGCAGGCGTCGCGGCGAGGCCGGTGGGCGCACCGGGGGCAGTGGCGGCCGGCGAGGCTGACGCGGAGGGAGAAGCCGAGGGCGAGGCCGACGGTGACGGTGACGGGCTGACAGTGGTCACCGGGGTGCCGCCCGCAGCGGCGTAGAGGCCGTCGCCGGAGGTCTGCCGGGCGATCGAGGCGTAGGAGCCGTGGTTGTTCTTCCCGCCGGCAGCGCACACGTCGTCGCAGCCGTCGGCGTAGCCGATCAGCACCCGACCCTGGTTGTCCACGGTGCTGCCCATGAAGTCGAGCAGGTTGCGGCAGACGTTGCTGCCACCGGAGAGCCAGATGCAGCCCTTCTGCACCGGGTCGCTGTCCGGCGTCGCCTGCACGGTGCTCCAGGAGAGGCCACCGTCGTATGTGGTGGAGATGTAGAGGTTCCAGGTGCCGGCGAAGGTGCTCGCCTGGTCGTCGCCGCCGGTTGTGGTGCCCAGGAAGGCGAACGCGGCGCGGTCGTCGTCGCCGGCCACGACGCGCGGGAACTGGATGTTCCTGATGCCCAGCGACTGACCGACGTTGAAGTTCACGTTCTGGAAGGTGACGCCCTTGTCGCGGCTGACCGCGATGCCGGGGGTGGTGTCCTTGCCGACGGCCTGCTGGAAGCCGAGGTACATCGTGCCAGCCGAGCCGATGCCTACGGCCGGGTCGGACTCGAACTGCGAGGACGAGCCCGGGACGGTGCGCACGGCCCACGTGAGGCCGTTGTTCGAGGAGACAGAGACCCCCTGCTTGCCACCGCAGTCGGCGTTCGGGACGTAGGCGGTGCCGTCGTTGGGCGCGACCATGATGTGGCCGTGCAGGCCACCGCACTGCAGGGCGGTGTAGATGGGCACACCGGGGCCGAAGGTGAGTCCGCCGTCACGCGACGCCGCGCACTGTGCCGACGCGATGGCCTGGGCGCAGTAGTAGGCGATGTCCTTGTAGCCGACACCGGTGCCGCCCGGCGCGAAGGAGCCGCCGCCGACGGTCTGGTGGTCCACCGCCGCACCGGCGCCGCAGCCGACCGGGTTCTGCGTCCAGCTGTCGCCGTCGTTGTCGCTGAACGCGACGAGCGAGCACGCGCCGTAGAGCTGGCTGACGAAGGTGCGGTCGGTCTGGTGGTCGGTGTAGAGGATCGGGTCCAGGCTGGTGACCGACGTGAGCGTCGACGACTTGTCCGTCCACGTCGCGCCGTTGGCGGCGTCGAAGCCCACGCGGTAGGTGCGCAGGCCGGACTGGTACATCGCGTTGCCGGTCGTCCAGTTGCTGCCGATGGAGGGCTCGCCCGCGTCGTTCGCGCCGGCCAGGTTGGCGGGGGCCTTGTAGATCGTGTACCCCGGGGCGGTCGCGGCCGAAGCGGGCACGGCGAGCTGCACCCCCGCGATGACGGTGACGGCGGCCAGCGCCCCCGTGAGCAGACGGCGGGTGGTGAACGTGCGCATGGCGCTCCTCGACGAAGGGATGGCAAAGCCGTGCGAAGTATCACACATCCGGACACGTCCTGGGCGACGTGACGTTCAGTCCTCGATTTTGACTAGCCGTGCGCTCAGGTGCGGCTGCAGCCGCTGGTCGACGGCCGCGAGGTCGATCGCGTAGGCGAGGTCGCCCTCGACCAGACCGTAGAGCCGGTGCAGGGCCGTCACCGCCTTGGCGGTCTGCGTCCGAGCGACGACGTCGGTGCGCAGCTCGATCTTGTGGAAGACGACCTCGCCGACGTAGACCTCGACGATCCCGGTCGGATGGGCGAGCAGCACCTCGACGTCGCGCGGCTCGGCGCCGGGACGCCACCAGCCGGACTCGCGGGCACTGGGCTTCACCCGGCGGCCGTCGTCGTCGATGATCCAGGACCGGCTGCAGTACTCCAGGAAGGGCCTGCCGTCGTGGGCAAAGGTGACCTCCTGCTCGTAGCGCTGCTCGGTGATCGTTGGGTAGCCGACGACGCCCAGGCCGCGCCAGGTGCCGACTAGGAAGGACAGGTGCTCGAGCCGCTCGTGCAGCGCAGGGGTCTCCACGCGCCCCAGTGTGCCCGCTGCGCACGGCTGTGCGCGGTGGATCCCGCCACGCGGCGAAGAGCACCGCGCCCGACAAGAACACGTTCGCAAACCTCCGCTCCGGTGCGTGACGGCTGAGGGCAAGTTGTCCGGTTCACGGCATCAAGTCGTTACCAAGAGTGACCGAAGCCTTGGTCATGACCCGCTCCGGCTCCGACCTCCGCATCGCTCGCACCTCCGCCGCGCTCCTGCTGTCGGCCGCCGCCGTCGTCGGTGCCGTCGGGACCGCCGCCGCCACCCCGATGGCCTCCGGGGTGGCTGGGGTGGCTGGGGTGGCTGGGGCGGCTGGGGTCCAGCCGATCGCCGGCACGAGCGGCCTCGAGGCCGTCGTGCGCTCGCGCCAGGTCGTGCGTCGGGCAACGGGCGCGCCGACCGGGTCGTCGACGAGCTTCTCCTTCGCCTCCCTGCTGGACGGCAAGCCGGTCCGCTGGGACCCGTGCACCCCGATCCGCTGGAGCTCCAACACCGCCAAGGCGCCGGCCGGCGGACTGAACGTCCTCAAGGCCGCTGTTGCCCAGGTGGCTGCGCAGACCGGGACGACCTGGTCCTACGCCGGCGAGACGACGACGGTGCCGCGTCAGGGCTACCTGCCGACGTCAGCCCAGTCGACGTACGCCCCTGTCCTGCTCGGCTGGACCACCGGCGCAGCCAGCGACCTGCTCGCCGGCCAGCCCAGCGGCGTGCTCGCCATGACGCGGAACTCGTGGTTCGGCGTGCAGCGCCCCGACGGCAGCAAGGTCGCGGCCATCCGGGCCGGCGTGGTCGCCCTCGACGCCACGGACCGCCTGCCGCTGACCGGGCCGGTCAGCTGGAGCGCGGTGGCGCTGCACGAGCTCGGTCACGTCGTCGGCCTGGGCCACACCTCGGACGCCACTCAGCTTCTCGCGCCGGTCCTGCCCCGCACGGTGGGCTCGCTGCAGGCCGGTGACAAGACCGGCCTCTACCGCCTCGGCCGCACGGCGGGCTGCGTCACCGTCCCGTAGTGCAGAGTCGCAATGGCAGGGTGAGCCCATGCCGTGCACCGTTGCGATCGCCCCCACGTCTTCCGAGGTCGTCGAGACGGCGGTGCGGACCGGCGGCGGCACGGTCGTCGGCCTGGACGACGAGCCGCACGCCCTGGTGTGGATGGACGCGCACGACCCCGGCGGCCTGGCCCGGGCGCTGGAGCAGGCGCCGACCGCGCGCTGGGTGCAGCTGCCCTTCGCCGGCGTCGAGGCCTTCACCGACGTGCTCAGCCCCGACCGGACCTGGACCTGCGCCAAGGGCGTCTACAGCGAACCGGTCGCCGAGCACGCCCTGGCGCTCGCGCTTGCCGGGCTCCGCACCCTGCCCGAGCGGGCCCGCGCCACCTCCTGGGGCGAGCAGAGCGCCCGCACGCTCTACGACGCGCCCGTCGTCGTCCTCGGCGCCGGCGGCATCACGACCGCCCTGCTCGCGCTCCTCGCTCCCTTCCGGTGCCCCGTCACGGTCGTACGCCGCGACGCCGGCACGCCGCTGCCGGGAGCCGCGCGCACCGTCGGGATGGACGAGCTCGACGATGTGCTGCCCGGCGCGCAGGTGGTGGTCCTCGCGCTGGCGCTGACGCCCGAGACCCGCGGCGTGATCGGGGCGCAGCAGCTCGCGGCGATGGACGACACCGCTTGGCTGGTCAACGTCGCCCGCGGCGGGCACGTCGACACCGACGCGCTGGTGCAGGCCCTGCACGCGGGCAGCATGGGCGGAGCGGCGCTGGACGTCACCGACCCCGAGCCACTGCCCGACGGCCACCCGCTGTGGACCGCGCCGAGCTGCCTGATCACCCCGCACACCGCCAACCCCTGGCAGACCGCCCAGCCGCTGCTGTCCCGGCGGATCAGCGACAACGTCGCGCGCTTCCTGGCGGGCGAGGAGCTGCTCGGGCTGGTCGACCTCGACGCCGGGTACTGACGCCCGCTACGGCACGCTCCCCGGCGGCGCCACCCACACGCTCGGCTGACCGGTCACGTCGGCGACGAAGTCGAAGTCACGGTCGTAGTGCAGGACCGCCACTCGGTGCCGCTCGGCGACCGCCGCCAGCAGCAGGTCGTTCCACCCCACCGCACGGTGACGCCCCGAACCCCATAGGGATCGCTGCACGACAACGGCCCGCCGCCAGTCCACGGGTTCCACCGGCAGCGACTCCACGTGAGACCAGCGCTCCGCCACGTCGTCATACTCGGCCGCGCTCCGAGTCGACCACAGCAGCTCGACCTCCGTGGTCATGCAGATCGCAGCGCGGCCGGCAATCAGGAGGGGCCCGAGGACGTCCTGCACTGATGGCAGGTGCAGTCGCGTCAGCGCACTGGTGTCCACGAGCGAGTCAGCTACCGCCACGCCGCGGCCATCACCTCGGGGTCAGCCAGATCGGGTAGTCCACCCGCAGCGAGGTGCTCAACCACGCCTCGACGGCCCTGGATCGCCACCACCTGGGCCAGAGCCGCGTTGACGGTGTCCTTCTTCGTCGTCGTGCCAAGCAGCAGCTTGGCGGCGGCGAGGAGCTCTTCATCGAGATCGATCACGGTCTTCACGACCACCTCCGTATATACAAGAAAGCAAAATAGTATATCCGCGGGCCCCACCCCGGTGATTTGTGACGACATCCGCCTACGCTGTAGCCATGGCCTCACCGCGGTCCATCCGCTTCGACAACGGCGTCACCGAACGCCTGGCGTCCTACGTCGCACGGCATCCGGGACGCAGCAGCTCTTCGGTGGCCGCTCAGCTGGTCGATGAGGGCCTGCGCGCCGAGGAGCACCCGGGGGTGATCTTCCGGGACGGACCGATCGGCCGGCGGGCAACGCTCGTGGGCGGTCCAGACGTCTGGCAGGTCGTCCAGGCGCTGCGCTCAGCCAGGACGGCCGAGCCCGAGCTCGACGAGAATGCCGTCCTGGCTCTGATCTCAGGCAACACCGGTGTCGCGCCGCGGCTCGTCCGGACGGCGGTCGACTACTGGGCGGCCTATCCGCTGGAGATCGAGGCGCTCCTCGAGCACGCCGACCGCGCCGCAGCCGAGCGCGAGCGGGCCAACGAGCGGCGGCGCGGGCTGCTCGGCGCATGAGGCTGCTGCTCGACGAGATGATCAGCCCGAAGGTCGCCCAGCAGCTGCGAGCACGCGGGCACGACCTGGTGGCCGTCGCCGAGCGAGCCGACCTGGTGCAGAGCGCCGATGAGCAGGTGCTGAGCCAAGCGGCGCTTGAGGACCGCGTCGTGGTCACGCTCGACGTGGCGGACTTCGCGGTGCTCGCCGGTCAGTGGGCTGCGCAGCGGCGCCTGCACGCCGGCATCGTCTACGTCTCCGGGACGGCCTTCCCCCAGGACCGCAGCCTGCTTGGCGCGCTCGTCACGGCCCTGGATGCGGCGGCAGCAGGCCAGCTGCTCCCCGGACCGGGCGTGACCGACTTCCTGCCCCGCCCGGCCTGACCGTTAGAACTGCACCCCGCGGGTCAGCGCACCGTCCACGACGAGGTTGGTGCCCGTGGTGAAGCTCGACAGCGGGCTGGCCAGGAACGCCACCGCGTGCGCCATCTCCTGCGGGGTGCCCATCCGGCCGGTCGGGTTCAGGGCCAGGGCGGTGGCGTAGAGCTCCGGGTTGCCCTGCTGGATCTGGTCCCAGACGCCGCCTTCGAAGAAGGTGTTGCCCGGCGAGACCGTGTTCGCGCGGATGCCCTTGCCAGCGAGCTGGTGGGCCAGGCCCTGCACGTAGTGAATCAGCGCGGCCTTCATCGTGCCGTACGGCCCTGCAGCGAAGTCGATCTCGCGGCCGGAGACGCTGGACACCGCGATGATCGAGGCGCCGTCGCTGCGTTCGAGGTACGGCATCGCCGCGCCGACCAGACGCACGGCGCCCATCAGGTCGACCTCGAAGCTGGCCCGCCAGCTGTCCTCGCTGTCCGGGATCGCCAGCGCGCTGACGTTGGACACGATGACGTCGAGGCCGCCGAGGCGATCCCCCGAGGACGTCACCCACTGCGCGAGACCCGGACCGTCCGAGACGTCGACGACCGAGCCGGTGACCGCTCCCGGCCGACCGGCGAGGGCCTGCTCGGTCGCGGCGATCTCGGCGGCATCGCGGGCGCAGAACGCCACCGCGACGCCCTCGTCGCTCAGCACCTCCACGATCGCGCGGCCGATGCCACGGGTCCCGCCGGTCACCAGGGCGCGCCGTCCGGTCAGCTGCAGATCCATGAGGTGCCTTTCGTCAGGAGGGGTCAGATGGTCAGCGCGCGCCGGCGCAGGTCGGCGTGCAGCCCGCCGTACGCCTGGGCAGTGGGCAGCAGGGACTTGCGAGCCTTGACCACGGAGCTGTAGTTGACGTCGACGACGTTGGCGATAGGCGCCTCCGTGATCTGCGACAGCAGCTGGTAGGCGTCCATCGGGTGCAGGCCGTAGAGCTCACCGAACCAGTGCACCAGCTCGGACTGCGCGATGCGCCAGGCGTCCTCGAGCGGGCGGCTGGAGCCCACGGTCATCCAGTGCGTGTCGTCCTCGATCCGCGGCCAGGCCGGGGCGCGGCCCTTGATGAGCTCGACGATGAGGGTGGTGGTCATCGCGCCCTCGACCGCGGTGCCGCAGGCCTCGCCCTCGCCCTGGCGGTAGTGCCCGTCACCGATCGAGAACAGCGCGCCCTCGACGTTGACGCCGAGGTAGACGGTCGCCCCGGCGCGTACCTGGGGGGCGTCCATGTTGCCGCCGAAGCGGTCAGGTACGAGGGAGCTGCGCACCTCCCGGCCGGCCGGAGCAACCCCGATGGTGCCGAGCATCGGCTCCACCGGCAGGTCGACCTGCAGGTCGCCGAAGCGCGCGACGAAGGTGACGACCTGCTTGGCCCGGTCCAGCTCGTAGAGATAAGTGGTGTCGGGCAGCGCGTCCTGCAGCGTCACGACCCGGTCGGTGCCGGTCATGCCGCCGAAGAACGGGATGTGCGCCGACGCGCCCCAGTCCCGGGCCGGTTCCAGGTTGACCAGGTGGATCGCCAGGGTGTCGCCCGGCTGGGCGCCCTCGACGTGGAACGGGCCGGACTGGGGGTTGACGAAGTTCAGGTCGACCTTCTCCGACGACAGGTCGGTGACCGCGCGGAGCTTGCCTCCGAAGGCGTCGTCGGACCAGATCCGCATCGCCGTGCCGGGCGCGACCCTCCGGATGGGGGCGACGCCGCCGAAGGTGTAGGCGTACTGCTCGACGGTCGGCACGAACTCGATCACGTCCATGGCGCACCCTAACCTCAGCCGACGAGCACGACCTCCAGGGTGCGCGGGCCGTGCACACCCTCCACCCGCACCAGCTCGATGTCGCTGGTGGCGCTCGGGCCGCTGACCCAGGTCAACGGCCGGGTCGGTTCCAGCAGCGCGACCGCCTCCGGGACGCCGTGCACGACCTGGGCGGCGAACAGCACGCACACGTGCAGGTCGGGGACCAGCGTGATCGCCCGCCGGCCCTGGTCGGTCGAGCCGTCCAGGACGAAGGTGCCGGTCTCGGCGACGGCCACCGTCGCGCCGGTGATGACGCCCTGCAGCGCGTCGAGCTCCAGCGCGGACAGCCCGTCGTCAACGATGATTTCGGCGTCCAGCGCCGACAGCCACTCCTGCGGCAGGCCGGGCGGGACGACCAGCCGGGGTCGGCCGGTTGCAGTCAGCCCCGCCTGCACGGCGTCGGCGATCGCGGCGGGCAGCCCGGCGGCGTCGGTGCGGCGTACGCCTGCCTTGTAGTCCGTCAGCCGATCGGCCAGCAGGTCCAGCAGCTCCGCCGTCCCCAAGGTCCCTGTCAATAGGTAGTCCCGCGGCACCGCGTCCGGCGTACGGGCACCGGTCAGGGCCGAGCGGACCCGCAAGAGGACGTCGTCGCGGGCGCTCACCGCGCACCCCGGGTGCGGGCCCACCAGGCGCGGAAGGTCTCGGCCGGCGGTACCGGCAGGTTGCGCGCCGACGTCCAGCCCGACAGCGGCCAGGGCAGACCGGGCATCCGCCCCCGACGGGCCAGCAGGCGACCGAGGCCCGCGGCGCGCTGAGCCCGGTCGTAGCGGCCCGGCTCGGCCATCGTCCACGCCATCGCGCGCATGGCGCTCCGCTCCGGGGTCGGTCCGGCGGCCTCGACGTGCTGGCGACGCAGGTCGACCAGCATCGACGGGAGGTCGATCTTGACGGGGCAGGCGTCCAGGCACGCGCCGCACAGCGTCGAGGCGTACGGCAGGGAGGCGTTGTCCTCCACCCCGGTGAGATACGGCGACAGCACCGCGCCGATCGGGCCCGGGTAGACCGAGCCGTAGGCGTGACCGCCGGTGCGCTCGTAGACCGGGCAGACGTTCATGCACGCCGAGCACTTGATGCACTGCAGCGCCTCGCGACCGATCTCGTCGGCCAGCGCCGCCGTACGGCCGTTGTCCAGCAGCACCAGGTGCACGTCCTGCGGCCCGTCGCCCGGGGTGACCCCGGTCCACATCGAGGTGTAGGGGTTCATCCGCTCGCCGGTCGAGCTGCGCGGCAGCAGCTGCAGGAAGACCTCGAGGTCGCGCCAGCTCGGCAGCACCTTCTCGATGCCCATCACGGTGATCAGCGTCTGCGGCAACGTCAGGCACATCCGGCCGTTGCCCTCGGACTCCACCACCGACAGCGTCCCGGTCTCGGCGATCGCGAAGTTGGCGCCGGACACCGCGACCTTGGCGGACAGGAACTTCTCCCGCAGGTGCAGCCGCGCCGCATTGGCCAGCCGCGGCGGGTCGTCGGTGAGATCGGCTGCCACACCGGGTATCTCCCGTAGGAAGATCTCGCGGATCTCGGCGCGGTTGCGGTGGATCGCCGGCACCAGGATGTGCGAGGGCTGATCATGTCCCAGCTGCACGATCAGCTCGGCCAGGTCGGTCTCCCAGGCGGCGATGCCCCGGGCCTGCAGCGCCTCGTTCAGGCCGATCTCCTGCGTCGCCATCGACTTGACCTTGACGACCTCGTCGGCCCCGGCGGCCCGGACCAGGTCCCCGACGATGCGGTTGGCGTCGTTGGCGTCGCGCGCCCAGTGCACGTGGCCGCCCGCGGCGGTCACGGTGCGCTCGAGCTGCTCCAGCAGCTCCGGCAGCCGCGCCAGCGCGTCCGCCTTGATGGCCTTGCCCGCGGTGCGCAGCTGCTCCCAGTCCGGGACCTCGCCGACGACCCGCAGCCGCTTGTCGCGGATCGTGCCGGTGGCCTTGCCGATGTTGCGCCGCAGCTGGGGGTCGGCCAGGGCGCGGCGGGCGGCGACCGGGAACGGGTCGGCGCCGCGCAGGTGCCCGACGCCGCGGGGGGCGTACGCCGGCATGCCCAGGTCGATGCTCATGCGAACTCCTCTGTCGAAGCGAGGATCTCGGCCAGGTGCACGGTGCGTACCCCCGTCCGCAGGCGCTCCAGACCGCCGCCGATGTGCATGAGGCAGGAGGAGTCCCCGGCCGTGCAGACCTCCGCCCGGGTGGACAGCACCCCGCGCATCTTGTCGGCCAGCATCGCGGTCGAGGTGTCGGCGTTCTTGACCGCGAAGGTCCCGCCGAAGCCGCAGCACTGCTCGGCGTCCGGCAGCTCGACGAGCTCCAGGCCCTTCACGTGGCGCAGCAGCCGCAGCGGCTTGTCACCGACCCGCAGCAGCCGCAGCGAGTGACAGGTCGGGTGGTAGGTGACCCGGTGGGGGAAGCTCGCGCCGACATCCTCGACACCGAGCACGTCGACGAGCAGCTCACTCAGCTCGTACGTCCGGCT
>JBBPYI010000310.1:0-4559 GCA_038200075.1 Mycobacteriales bacterium | reverse complement strand
TGCGCGGGGCGCCCTCGACGTCCAGCCCGGCGAACGGGTCGGTCACCGGTCTAGGGCACCAAGGACGGAGCCAGCACCGTCAGCAGCCACCAGAACGGCGCTCTGCCCTCTGCGGTCGCGAGCAGCAGCGCCGCGATCACGACCAGGGCGAGCGTCAGCGCCAGGCTGCTGGCGACGCCAGGCGTCAGGGTCAGCATCGTGCGGCGCAGCAGCAGCCGGGAGCGCCGGTGCACCCGCCGGACCAGCCCCACGGACAGGGCCACGACGGTCGCGGTGGCGACCGTCATCTCGTCGCGCTCCAGCCCCCTGACGACCGGATCCGAGATGAAAACGGCGGTCGCGGGCCCGGCGGCTGCGAGCAGCATCAGCGGCAGCGCGGTCACCGTGTCGCCGAGCGACATCAGCAGATGCCACGGGGTGCCCAGGCTGGTCATGACCGGGTCGCGGCGGCGCTCGCCGCGGCGTTCCCGGCGGTCGCGCAGCCGCTCGCTGCAGCGGCCGGCGGTGCGCAGCACGACCAGCAGCAGCAGCGCCGAGAGCGCTCCGAGCGCGGGGGCCACCAGCGTGCCCGCAGCCACGACGGCCAGTGCGGCCAGGGCCGTCACGGCGACCTGCAGGGCTCTGCCCGGATGTGTACGCGCCGGCAGCGGGGCCAGGACCCCGTCGTCGTACGCGCCCTCGTCGTCAGCGGTCTCGTCGTAGGGCGGGAGGTAGATCTCCGGCGGCGGGGGAGCGGTGATCGCTGTGAGGTCGTCGTCCCAGGGGATGACGTGGGTTTGTCGTGGCACGTCGACCCGCGTCGGGGGGAGCAGCGTCTGAGGGCCGCTGGTGACCAGCTCACGGGTGCGCATCGCGTCGGTCGCCAGCGCAGTGGTGGCGTCGACGCCGTGCGGCAGGTGCACCACCACCGTCTCGGCCTGCGACGCCCCGCCGAGGCGGGCCAGCAGGTCGCGGGCCGCTGGCCGCCGGCGCGGGTCGGGGTCCATCGCCGAGGACACCAGCTCGATCAGCTCGTGCGGGATCCCGTCGAGGTCGGGCTCGCCGTGCACGATTCGGTAGAGCACCGCTTCGGGTCGACCCGTGCCGTACGGCGGTCGCCCGGTCGCCGCGAAGGCCAGGGTCGCACCCCAGGCGTGCACGTCGACGGCCTCGGTGAACACCGACCCGGTGACCTGCTCGGGGGCCAGGTAGCCGGGCGTGCCGATGACCAGGCCGCTGCGGGTCAGGGCCGTCACGTCGGCGGCGATCGCCAGGCCCAGGTCGATGACATGCGGCTCACCGTCCAGGACCAGCACGTTGCCGGGTGTCAGGTCCCGGTGCACCACCCCCTCGGCGTGCAGGACGGTCAGGGCGTCGGCGATCCCGCGGGCCAGGGGCAGCAGCGCCTCCAGGGGAAGCGGTCCGGACCGGTTGACCAGGTCGTCGAGCCGGGTCCCGGGCACGAACCGTGTCACGAGGAAGGGCATGTCGGCGTCGACGTCGGCGTCGAGGACCTCGACCAGGTGGGGTCCACGGACCCGGCGCAGCGCCTCGAGCTCGTGCCGGAAGCGCCGCCGGGCATCGGGGTCGGACAGGCCGTCGCGCAGGACCTTGACGGCGACGGCCCGGTCGTCGGGCGAGACGCCGAGGAAGACCGTGCCCATCCCGCCCTGGCCGAGGCGGCCGAGCAGGCGGTGTCGCCCGACCTGGGTGGGGTCGGCGTCGCGCAGGGGGGTGACCGCCACCGCGCCTCCCGGGGTCCGTGTGGGCCTGTGGCCGCAGGCTAGCCCGGCGGAGGCGCTCCGGGCGGGAGGCGGAGCGCGACAACATGTAAGGGAACCCTTCCCTCACCTGTACGCTGCCGGGGTGCTGCTGCCGCTGACCCCGACGCGCGTCGTGCCCTTCGTGTCCGCGCTGGCCTCGCACGGCGAGCGCCCTGCGCTGGTGACCGACGACGGCGTCGTGGCGTACGCCGTGCTGGCCGAGCAGGTCGCAGCCTTCGCGCAGCGGCTCGGCCAGGCCCGGCGACTGGTGCTCATCGAGGGCGGCAACGACCCCGCGGCGCTGGTGAGCTACCTCGGTGCGCTGGCCGCCGGCTGCCCGGTGCTGCTCGTGCCGCCGGGGGAGCGCGCCGGTGCCTGGATCGAGGGCTACGACCCCGATGTGGTGGTGACCGCAGGCGAGCTCGTCGAGCGTCGAGCCCTCAGCGCCCACGACCTGCACCCCGACCTGGCGCTGCTGCTCACCACCTCGGGCTCCACCGGCTCGGCGAAGCTGGTCCGGCTCTCGCACGACAACCTGCAGGCCAACGCCGAGGCGGTGGCCGACGCGGTGGGGGTGCGGCCCGATGACCGGGCCCTGACCACGCTGCCGCTGCACTACAGCTACGGCCTGTCGGTCGTGCACAGCCATCTGCTGCGCGGCGCCGCACTGGTGCTGACCGGGCTGTCGGTCGTCGACCTCTGCTTCTGGGAGCTCGCGGCGACGGCCGGGGCCACGAGCTTCGCCGGGGTCCCGTACACCTTCGACCTGCTCGACCGGGTGGGATTCAGCGAGCGCGACCTGCCCTCGTTGCGCTACGTCTCCTGCGCCGGCGGGCGCCTGGCTCCCGACCGGGTGCGGCACTGGGCGCAGGTCGGCCGCCGCCGCGGCTGGGATCTCGTGGTGATGTACGGCCAGACCGAGGCGACCGCCCGGATCGCCGTGCTGCCCGCCGCACTCGCTCTCGAGCACCCCGACGCCGTGGGGCGGCCCGTGCCCGGAACGGCCGTGCGTGTTGAGGAGGGCGAGGTTGTCGTGACCGGCCCGGGCGTGATGCTCGGCTACGCCGAGGACCCGGCCGACCTGGCCCTCGGACGCACGGTGGAGACGCTGCACACCGGCGATCTCGGCACGATCGGCCCGGACGGACTGCTCCGGCTGACGGGTCGACGCAGGCGCATCGCCAAGGTCCTTGGCCTGCGCGTCGACCTCGCGCACGTCGAAGCGGTCCTGGGCCGGGAGGGGACAGTGGCCTGCTGCGCCGAGCTCGACGGCGCCCTGCTGGTCGCGGCGGACGGCAACGGCGACGACCGGGAGCTCGGTCGGCGGGCCGCGCAGGTGGCCGGGCTGCCGGCCCGGGCTGTCCGCGCCGCCCACCTCGGCGAGCTCCCGCGCCTTGCCTCCGGCAAGCCCGACGCAGGCCGAGCGATCGCGCTCGTGCCGGCCGTACGCCCCACGGCACTGACTGGCGACCTGCTCGTGCTCTACGCCGACGTGCTCGACCGCGACGACCTCACCGACGCGGACAGCTTCGTCTCGGCGGGTGGCGACTCGCTGTCCTACGTCGAGCTGTCGCTGCGGCTGGAAGACGTCCTGGGGCAGCTGCCGCCCGGCTGGCACCTGACGTCGATCGGTGACCTGCGCCCTGCGGTGTGGCGCCGTCGGCCCCGGTTGGAGACCAGCGTCGCGCTGCGGGCCGTCGCGATCGTGCTGGTCGTCGCCTTCCACAGCAACGCGCTGTCGATCGTCGGTGGCGCGCACCTGCTCATCGGCGTCGCCGGCTTCAACCTGGCCCGGTTCGGGCTGTCTCTGCCCTCACGGGCGGAGCGGCTGCGGCACCTGCGGGCCAGCGCGGCCCGGATCGCCGTCCCGACCGTGCTGTGGGCCGGGGCGGTCGCCGTGGTCACCGGGTCCTACGGCCTGACCACCGTGCTGCAGGCCAACTCCGTCCTCGGCCCGCGCGCCTGGGGCCCGGCCTGGCAGCTGTGGTTCGTGGAGGCGCTGCTGCAGCTGCTCATCCTGGTGGCGCTGCTGGTGGCGGTACCTGCGCTGGACCGGGCCGAGCGTCGTCGTCCGTTCGGGGCTGCTGCAGTCCTGGTCGCCGCGGGCCTGCTCCTTCGCGACGTCCCGGGCGTGGGTGGTCCCGACGGGATCCACACCTCCGCGGCTGTGCTGTGGCTGTTCGCGCTGGGCTGGGCCGCGGCGCGGTCGACCGACCGCTGGCGGCGTCTGCTCGTCAGCGCCGCACTGCTCGCCGGGCTGCCGGGGTTCTTCGACGACGCGCAGCGCGCCACCGTCGTCGCGGCGGGGCTGCTCGCGTTGGTGTGGCTGCCGGCCCTGCGGTGCCCGACGATGCTGCGGCGGCTCGCGGGCGTCTTGGCGTCGAGCTCGCTGTGGATCTACCTCACCCAGTGGCAGGTCTATCCCCGCTTCGAGGACGACCGGCCGTGGCTGGGCGTACTGGCCTCGCTCGTGGTCGGCATCGCAGCCTGTCGGCTGGTGCAGGTCGTCGGGTCGTGGGTGCGCCGCTACTCGCCAGCTCGGACCGAGGACGCGTCGACCCATCGCCGGTAGCGCCCGCCTTCCCGGACGAAAACCACGTGCACGCGGCCGCCATTGCGGCCGAGCACCTCGCCCGGGTAGCCGATCCCGTCGATCTCGACGACGATGTGCTCCTGTCCCGCCGGAGGGCGGTACCGGTCGCGGTCTGACATCGCTCGTGACGGCGGCGCCGCCGTATCCCTGCTGGCCATGAGCACAGCGTCCGTGGACCTTGTCGAGGCCGCAAGTCGAGGGAGCCTCGGCTTTGCTGTTGCGAG
>JBBPYI010000309.1:0-12808 GCA_038200075.1 Mycobacteriales bacterium | reverse complement strand
CGCAGGAGGACGTCACGCTCAGGTGCGGCGAGGTCGAAACGCCCTGTGGCGCGGTCGATCCGGACGACATCCGCACCGAGATCGGCCAGCACCATGGCGGCGTGCGGGCACGGCCCGAGTCCGGCGAGCTCCACGACCCGCAGTCCGGTGAGCGGTCCGGGCACAGTGGTCCTCCAAGGCAGGTGAACAGCGGTTCACCTGACGGTAGCCCTACCCTCGGGTCATGCCTGTGGACCGCCTGCTCCCCACCGCCGAGGCCGGCGAGCTGATCGCCCTCGTCCGTGACATCGCCGACGCCGAGCTCGCGCCCGTTGCCGCCGAGCACGAGCGCGCCGAGCGTTTCCCTCGCGAGGTCTTCCGCACCCTGGGCAAGGCCGGGATCCTGGGCCTGGCCTACCCCGAGGAGCAGGGCGGCGGCGGTCAGCCGTACGAGGTGTGGCTGCAGGTCCTGGAGGAGCTCGGGGCACGATGGGCGTCGGTTGCCGTCGGGGTGAGCGTGCACGCGCTGACCTGCTTCCCCCTCGCCGGCTACGGCACGCCCGAGCAGCAGCAGCGGTGGCTGCCGGAGATGCTCGGGGGCGAGCTGCTCGGCGCCTACTGCCTGTCCGAGGCCGATGCCGGCAGCGACCCGAATGCCATGCGCACCGCGGCCGTACGCGACGGCGAGAGCTACGTCGTCGACGGCGCAAAGGCCTGGGTGACCCACGGCGGACACGCCGACTTCTACACCTCCATGGTGCGTACGTCCGACGCGCGCTCCGGCGGCATCAGCTGTCTGCTGGTGCCGGCCGACGCACCCGGCCTCAGCGCCGACAAGCCCGAGGACAAGATGGGCCTGACGGGGTCGGCGACGGCCACGATGCGCTTCGACGGTGTCCGGGTCGACGCCGACCGGCTCATGGGAGCCGAGGGGCAGGGCCTGCCGATCGCACTTGCCGCGCTCGACGCCGGACGACTCGGGATCGCCTCTGTCGCAACCGGTCTCGCGCAGGGCGCGCTCGACGACGCGGTGGCCTACGCCAAGACCCGCCAGACGTTCGGCAAGGCCATCATCGACCACCAGGGCCTGGGCTTCCTGCTCGCCGACATGGCGGCGGCCGTCCAGACCGCTCGGACGACCTATCTCGACGCGGCCCGCCGCAAAGACCTGGGTCGGCCGTACGCCAAGGAGGCGAGCATCGCCAAGCTCGTCGCGACCGACGCGGCCATGAAGGTGACGACCGATGCGGTGCAGGTCTTCGGCGGCTACGGCTACACCCGCGACTTCCCGGTCGAGCGCTACATGCGGGAGGCCAAGGTGATGCAGATCTTCGAGGGCACCAACCAGATCCAGCGGATGGTCATCGCGCGCCACCTCGCCAAGAGCTGACCCTCTCAGCGAACCGCCAGCAGCACCTTGCCGGCCGCCCGGCGCTCGTCGATCTCGACCAGGGCGTCGGCGGCCGCAGCGAGCGGGTGGATCGTGCCGATGACCGGGTCGAGCTTGCCCGCCTCGAGCAGCGGCAGCAGGTCCGCCCACTGCTCCTGCAGGTAGTCCAGGTCAGCCATCCAGAACGCACCCCACCCGACGCCGACGACAGAGATGTTGTTGAGCAGCAGGCGGTTCACCCGCACCGTGGGGATCTCACCGCCGGTGAAGCCGATGACCAGCAGCCGGCCCTCGCGCGCCAGGCTGCGCAGCGAGTCGGTGAAGCGGTCACCGCCCACGGGGTCGACGACCAGGTCGACGCCGCGCCCACCGGTCAGCTCCTTGACCGCGTCGCGGAAGCCGTCCGCCATCACGATGTCGTGTGCACCGGCCTGCTTGGCGACCTCGACCTTGTCGGGCGAGGAGACTACGGCGATCACGCGGGCCCCGAGGGCGCTGGCGAGCTGCACCGCGGCCGTGCCGACGCCTCCGGCCGCACCATGCACCAGCACCGTCTCCCCGGACTGCAGCCGCCCCCGTCGTACGAGCCCGAAGTGCACCGTCAGGTAGTTCATCGGCAGCGACGCGCCCGCCTCGAACGACACCCCGTCCGGCAACGGGAAGACCGCCTGCGGCATCGCGGCCGCGACCTCGGCGAAGCCGCCCAGCCCGGGGAAAGCCGCAACCCGCTGGCCGACCTGGAAGCCCGAGCCGTCCGGCGCCGACCGCACGGTGCCGGCGACCTCCGAGCCCGGCACGAACGGCAGCTCCGGCTTGAGCTGGTACTGCCCCCGGCTCTGCAGCACCTCGGGGAAGGTCACGCCGGCGACGTGCACGTCGATGAGCACCTGACCCGGGCCGGCCGTGGGCTCGGGCAGCTCGACCACCTCCAGCGCAGTCGGTCCGTCGAGGGTGGTGATCTGCACGGCGCGCACGCGAAACTCCTGGGGCTTGGGGACCCCGAGCCTGCCACCTGCCGGGCCTAGGCTCGTGGGGTGCCCATGGGTGTCACACCACCGCTGTACGGCCGGTCGTCCCTGGCCGACCTCATGCCGTCAGTGCTGGCCAGCCTCGGGGTGCCGGGCGAAGCCGCCGTTCTGCCGCTCGCACCGATCGCCAGGGCGGTCGTACTGCTCGTGGACGGGCTCGGGCTGGAGCTGCTGAGCCGGCATCGCGACCGGGCGCCGTTCCTGTCGTCACTGCCCTCGACCCGCCTCACGGCCGGCTTCCCGTCCACCACCGCAACGAGCCTGGCGAGCCTGGGCACCGGACTGCCGGTCGGGGAGCACGGCCTCACCGGCTACACCTCCTGGGTGCCCGAAGCCGACGCGGTGGTGGGCTGGTTGACCTGGACGGCCGGCCAACAGGACCTGCGCGAGCGCCTGGTCCCCGAGCAGGTGGTGCCCGGCCTGACCACCTTCGAGCGCGCGGAGCGCGACGGCGTGGACGTGACGGTGGCAGCGCCAGCGGCCTTCCAGGGCAGCGGCCTGACCCGGGCGGTGCTGCGTGGCGGGCGCTACCGCGGTGCGGTCACACCGGGCGACGCCGTCGCTCACGCGGTCGCCGGGAGCCGGCTCAGCCGCCGGAGCCTGGTCTACTGCTACACCCCCGATCTGGACCTGGTCGGTCACGTGCGCGGCACGACCAGCCAGGCGTGGTCCGAGCAGCTCTCCCTCGTCGACGTCTTCGCCGAGCAGCTGGCCGCCCGCCTACCCCCGGGCACGGCCCTGCACGTCACCGGTGACCACGGGATGGTGGACGTCGCGCCTGACGACCGGGTCGACGTCGACATCAGTCCTGCTCTGCAGCAGGGGGTTCGAGCCTTGGCCGGTGAGCCACGGATGCGCCACGTCCACGTCGTGCCCGGCGCTGCAGCCGACGTGCTGGCCAGCTGGAAGGCTGAGCTCGGCAATCGGGCAGCGGTCCTCACGCGCCGGCAGGCGATCGTCGCGGGGTTGCTCGGACCGGTGGTCACCCCGGCCGCCGCCGCCCGTACCGGCGACCTGCTGGTCATCGCCACCAGCGGACTCGCCGTGGTGCGCTCCCACGCCGAGCCGTTCGCGTCAGGGCTGCTCGGCCATCACGGAGCGCTCAGCGAAGCCGAGCTCGCCGTCCCCCTGCTCACGCGGTCCTCGTGAGCGCCGTCGGGCAGGATGCAGGCGTGGCGGACCTCCTCGACGACCTGCGTGCGGCGCTCCCGGCCGAGGTGCTGGTGACCGATCCGGTGTCCACCGATCTGTTCGCCCGCGACCACGCAGCCTGGGCGGCGTCCGGTACCCCAGCCGCCGTGGTGCGGGCTCGTACGCCCGAGCAGGTCCAGGCAACCGTTCAGGCGTGCGTACGCCACGGTGTGCCCGTGGTCGCCCGCGGTGCCGGCTCGGGGCTGGCGGGCGGGGCGAACGCCGCCGACGGCTGGGTCGTCATCAGCCTCGAGCGGATGGACGCCGTGCTCGAGGTCGACGTCGCCGAACGGCTGGCCGTGGTGCAGCCGGGCGTCATCGGCGACGCCCTGCGCGCGCACGTCGCGACGCTGGGGCTCTGGTATCCACCGGATCCGGCCAGCGCCTCCTGGTCGACCGTCGGCGGCAACGTCGCGACCAACGCCGGCGGACTGTGCTGCCTGAAGTACGGCGTGACCGGCGACTACGTCCTGGGTCTGCAGGTCGTCACGGGCACCGGTGAGCTCGTGCGGGTCGGTCGACGCACCCGCAAGGGGGTCGCCGGCTACGACCTGACGTCGTTGCTCGTCGGCTCGGAGGGCACGCTCGGGATCGTCACCGAGATCACGGTCCGGCTGCGACCGCTGCGCGAGCCCGAGCGCACCATCGCCGGGTTCTTCGACTCGCTCGTGGCCGCCGGCCATGCCGTGACGGGGGTCGTCGCAGCCGGACTGGTTCCGTCAGCTTTCGAGCTCGTCGACCGGCACTGCCTGGCCGCTGTGGATGCCTGGAAGGGCAGCACCTTCTCGGCGGACGCCGCGGTCATCCTGCTGGCACGCGTCGACACACCCGGCGCCGCAGGCGATCTCGAGGCCGACCGACTCGTGGAGTGCTTCGAGGCCGCCGGGGCCACCTGGGCGGCCGTGAGCACCGACCAGCAGGAGGCCGATGCGCTGTTCGACGCCCGACGGCTGGCCCTGTCGGCGGTCGAGCAGCTCGGGCCAGTGCTCGTCGAGGACGTCTGCGTCCCCGTCGGCGCGCTGCCCGAGATGCTGCGCCGGGTGGAGCTCGCGGCCGAGCAGCACGACGTCGTCATCGCCACCGTCGCGCACGCCGGGGACGGCAACGTGCACCCGTTCATCGTCGTCCCGGCCGGCGACGAGGCGGCCGGACTCCGCGCCCACGCCGCCTTCGAGCAGATGATGCGCGACGCGCACGCCCTCGGCGGCACCGTCACCGGCGAGCACGGCATCGGCCTGCTCAAGCGCGCCGGACTCGCCGAGGAGGTGTCGCCGCAGGTGCTGGCGATGCAGCGCGACATCAAGCGGGCTCTTGACCCGCACGGCATCATGAACCCGGGCAAGGCCCTCTGAGCCAGGCCTCTGCTGTCCCGGCAGGGTCCAGCGGTCGAACGCCGGTCCTGGCCCGCGACGACGGTCAGCCGTTGCGCTTGGCGTCCAGGCGTTCCAACAGGGAATCGGCGGCGGCCTCGACCTCTACGTGTCCGTACTGCGATGCTCGTTGCGTAGCGTGCACGAGGGCAGCGCGGTTCAGCACCGAGAAGTCGCCGTACGGGAAGGCGTAGCGGCCCTTCGTTCCTTCAGAAGCCTGCGGGTCAACGGCCAGGTGCCAGGCCCCGAACTCCTGATGGTCGTGCTGGGCAATCTCGTCGTTCTCGTCGCCGGTGGACGGCGCCGCCTCCGACCACGGCGTGTCCTCGTCGACCTTCCCGTCATCGATGAGCCGTCGGGCCTGGCTCACGGCGTCGCTGTTCACGTCGTACGTAGGCATCTCGGACCTCCTGTCTGGTGGGGACGATGACGGTCAGCGCGGTGGTCCTGCGGAGTCGCTCATCGCAGCGCTCGCGCCTCGATCTCGGCGAGCACGCCGTCGGCAGCCTCGGCGCTGACGTCGCCCCGCCGCCTTGCCTCGAGCACCGACGTCCGCTCGGCGTCCAGCGCCTGAGCCAACAGCTCCACCAGGTCCGAGCTGCGCTCGTCCGCATCCTCGGCGAGCAGCGATGAGTGCCGCATGACGGAGTACCGGTCAAGAACTGCGTCCACGGCGGCCACGTCTGAGCCGGTCGAGCGCAGCTCGTTGAGTCTGCGGCAGGCCGCGTCGACAGCCGACCGGCGCAGCCCTTGAAGCACAGCGTGCTCGTCCACCTCGCTGCCGACGCCCAGCCCACGGACCAGGGGGCCGAGCGTCAGCCCCTGCCCCACCAGGGTCACGAGCACGACGCTGAGGCCGACCAGCACCACGGCGTCGCGCTCGGGACAAGCGTTCCCGCCGTCGGTCGTCAGCGGCAGGGCCAGCGCGGTGGCCACCGTGACGACCCCTCGCATCCCTGACCACGAGACGACGGTCGCCTCCCGCCAGCCATAAGGAAGCGGTTGGTCCCGCCGGCGACGCACGTGGGCGGCGGTCGCCGAGACCGCAGCCACCCAGACCCCGCGGGTCACGACGACCGCGGCGAGCACGAGTGCGGCAAGCGGAAGGGTGTCCCCCGGCGACTCGACCCTGCCGAGCACCTGCGACAGCTCGAGTCCGAGGACGGCGAAAGCCAGGCTCGTGAGAGCGAAGTCGGCATAGCGCCACACCGCGCGACCGTCGAGCCAGCCCTGCGAGGTGAGGGCGCGGTGAGCGACGCCGGACCGCAAGTACAGCCCCAGCACCAGCACCGCCAGCACGCCAGAGACGTGCAGTCGCTCGGCGCCCAGGTAGGCGGCGTAGGGAGCGGCCAACGTCAGCGTGGTCTCGGCAGCCGGATCGGTGAGCAGAATCAGCAGCCAGCGCACGACGACGCCGGCAAGCAGGCCCAGCACCACTCCGCCGACCACGGCCATCACGAACTCGAGAACCACTTGTCCCGCAGACACGCTGCCGGCGACGACCGCGGCGACCGCCACCTGGAAGAGCACCAGAGCGGTGGCGTCGTTGAAGAGCCCCTCGCCCTCCAGCACCGTGACGAGCCGACCCGGAAGTCGCAGCCGGCGGGAGATGCTGGTAGCGGCCACCGGATCCGGCGGTGAGACCACCGCGCCCAGCACTGCGGCGGGTCCCCACGGCAGACCCGCGAGGTGCGCGACCACGGCGACGACCACCGCGGTAGCTGCGGTCAGCCCGACCGCGAGGACCAGGACCGCCCCGGCACTCTTGCGGAACTCCGTGGCAGACGTGCGCAGCGTCGCCGCGAACAGCAGCGGTGGCAGGACGGCCGGCAGGATGAGCTCCGGTGCGAACTGCACCTCCGGGACCCCCGGCACCTGAGCCAGTCCTACGCCGAACAGGGTGAGCACAACCTGCTGCGGCAAGCCCAAGCGACCAGACACCGGCGTCAGAACCAGCACTCCGAGGACGAGAACCGCGAACAGCCCACCATTGCTCATCGTCGTGTCCGGGCCCACTCGGTCTTCATCGTCACCCTGCGCCGCCGCCATAGCCGTGACTGACCTCGATCCTGAGCAGCAGCCGTCGCTCGTCGATCATGGCCTGATCGAACTGCGCCCAGTCCGGATGCTCCTCGCCGGAGATCGACACGAAGAGCCGGCGCAGCGACATGCCGGCATCGTCACCTGACTCGGTTGTCACGGGCGACAGGGTGGTGTCTCCTTCCACCGCAGCCCACGACGAGCCGTCCGGCGTGCTGACATGCAGCGTGGCGCGGGGATCGCGCTGCAGGTTGCGGGTCTTGGCCCGGTCCTGCGTCACCGACACCAGCACGTGCCTGTCAACAACGGCATAGACCACGTTGCTCGTCTGTGGGCGTCCGCTGCTCTTGAGCGTGACGAGCACGCCGAGCCGCTGTCCGCGGACCAGCGCCAACGCCTGCTCCGGCGTCATCGGGTCCTCCGTACCTGGTGCGCTGGGCAACCGGCAGTGCCACCATGAGTCCGACCCAGCACGATCAGCCGCCGTCCGAACCGCCGGACCTGACGTACTGGTCCGGGTCCTTGTCCTCGACCGGCACGCCCTGGGCGTGCTGAGACTCGTAGGTGATGAAGGCGACCGCGATGTCGTGCCGCGTCTGGAGGTCGGCGTTGCGCCGGAAGTCAGCGAGGTCCTCGCGCTCCTCCTCCGCCATGTGGTCGCTGTTGGCCTCTCGGCACTGCCGCACCGCCGTCCACCACTGCTCGCTGCCGACCTCGGCGTCGCGCACCTTGCGAATGCCCTCGCGGATCTCGTTGTGGTCGCTGATGGCGTCCTGCACCTCGTCATCGGGCCCGTCGGCGTCGCCGACGCCGGTGCCGAGCTCGAGCAGCCGCGGGTAGAAGAACCGTTCCTCGGCGTCGGCGTGCACCTCGAGGAGGACCTCCAGCCGGGACCAGATGGCGTGCAGCGCAGCCATGTCGTCGCGGGCCACGTCGTCGAGCAGGGCGAAGCCGTGCCGCTGCTCGTCGTGCTGCCGCAAGATGAGCTCAGTGATGTCCACGCAACCTCCATCGTCGAACCGGGAATGCTCCGTGCCCGCCATACCCGGTTGCTCCGCGTCCACCCGCGCACGCGAGCGCCTGCGCCTGCTCAGACCTGACTGCGTACGCCGCCGACCTCAGCCGCAACATAGGCCGCGAGGTGCTCACCGGTGAGGGTGCAGCGAGCAGCGACCAGCTCGGCCGGGGTGCCTTGGAAGACGACCTGACCGCCGTCGTGGCCGGCACCCGGGCCGAGGTCGATGAGCCAGTCGGCGTGCGCCATGACCGCCTGATGATGCTCGACCACGATGACCGACGCCCCGGAGTCGACCAGGCGGTCGAGCAGCAGCAGCAGCTGTGCGACATCTGCCAGATGCAGGCCGGTGGTCGGCTCGTCCAGGACGTACACGGCACCCTTGCGGCCGAGGTGGGTGGCCAGCGTGAGCCGCTGCCGCTCTCCTCCGGACAGCGAGGTCAGCGGCTGCCCGAGGCGCAGATAGCCGAGACCTACGTCAGCCAGGCGCCCCAGGATCGCCTTCGCAGCAGGCGTACCCACGTCTGCTGCGGCGAAGAAGTCCACCGCGCCATCGACCGACAGGTCCAGGACGTCGGCGATGCTGAGCCCGCCGAGCGTGTACTCCAGCACCGCCGCGCTGAAGCGCCGACCCTCGCAGTCCTCGCAGACCGAGGTGACACCGGCCATCATCGCCAGATCGGTGTAGATCACGCCGGCGCCGTTGCAGGCCGGGCAGGCACCTTCGGAGTTGGCGCTGAACAGCGCGGGTTTCACGCCGTTGGCCTTGGCGAACTCCTTGCGGAGGGGATCGAGCAGCCCGGTGTAGGTCGCGGGGTTGCTGCGCCGCGACCCGCGGATCGGGCTCTGGTCGACCCAGACGACCTCGTCCCGGCCCGCCACGGAGCCCTGCATCAGCGAGCTCTTGCCCGACCCGGCGACCCCGGTCACCGCCACGAGCACCCCGAGAGGGATGTCGACGTCGACCTGCCGCAGGTTGTGGGTGCTGGCGCCGCGCACCTGGATCACCCCCGAAGGCGGCCGTACGGAGGACTTCACCGGGGTCCGGTCGTCCAGGTGTCGCCCGGTCACCGTGCCACTGGCCCGCAGGCCTGCCACGGTGCCCTCGAAGCAGATGGTGCCGCCGGCCGTGCCCGCGCCGGGGCCCAGGTCGACGACATGGTCGGCGATGGCGATCGTGTCCGGCTCGTGCTCGACGACGAGCACCGTGTTGCCCTTATCCCTGAGCCGCAGCAGGAGATCGTTCATCCGCGCGACGTCGTGCGGGTGCAGGCCGGCAGTGGGCTCGTCGAAGACGTAGGTGACGTCGGTGAGCGAGGAGCCGAGCTGGCGGATCATCTTCGTGCGCTGCGCCTCCCCGCCGGACAACGTGCCTGCGGGCCGATCCAGGCTGAGGTAGCCCAGCCCGATCTCGACGAACGACCCGAGCGTGCGCTGCAGCGCCGCCAGCAGCGGAGCCACCGACGGCTCGTCCAGACCTTCGATCCAGGACGTCACGTCGGTGATCGCCATCGCCGTGACCTCAGCGATGCCGATCCCCCCGACCCGTACCGACCGCGCATGCTCGGCGAGGCGGCTGCCGGCGCACTCCGGACAGACGGAGAAGGTGACCGCTCGCTCGACGAAGGCCCGGACATGGGGCTGCAACGCGCAGACGTCCTTGGACAGCATCGACTTCTTCAGTCGTTGGATCAGTCCATCGTCCTTCAGGTTGACCCCCTCGACCTTGATCTTGGTCGGCTCCTTGTGGAGCAGGTCCTGCAGCTCGCGCTTGCCGTACGCGGAGATCGGCTTGTCCGGGTCGAAGAAGCCGCAGCCGGTGAAGATGCGGCCGTACCAGCCGTCCATGGTGTAGCCAGGGATCGTGAGCGCCCCCTCGTTGAGGGACTTGCTCGCGTCGTAGAGCTGGGCCAGGTCGATGTCGGTGACTGAGCCCATGCCCTCACAGCGCGGGCACATCCCGCCCAGGCGGGAGAAGCTCGCTCGTACCGCCGTGCGATTGCCCCGCTCGACGGTGATCGCGCCGCTGGCCTTGACCGATGGCACGTTGAACGCGAACGCGCTCGGCGGTCCGATCTGAGGCACTCCGAGCCGGCTGTAGAGGATGCGCAGCATCGCGCCGGCGTCGGTGGCGGTGCCGACGGTCGAGCGGGCATCCCCACCCATCCGCTGCTGGTCCACCAGGATCGCGGCCGTCAGCCCTTCCAGCACGTCCACCTCGGGTCGCGCCGAGGTGGGCAGGAAGCCCTGCACGAAGGCGCTGTACGTCTCGTTGATCAGCCGTTGCGACTCCGCGGCGATCGCGCCGAACACCAACGAACTCTTGCCCGAGCCGGACACGCCGGTGAACACCGTCAGCCGCCGCTTGGGGATCTCGAGGCTGACGTCCCGGAGGTTGTTGACGCGTGCGCCGTGCACTCGGATCACGTCGTGTCCGTCCGCGGCGTGTGTGGTGACAGCCCTGCTCATCGCGCCTCCCTGTCATCGGCACAGCAGGGTAGAGCGCGACGCACCGGGGCGGGCGTGGGCAGGCGGCTGCCCGGACACGACAGCGGCGCGCCCCTCCATCGGAGGAACGCGCCGCGCGACGCAGCAGGGTCAGCGCTCGATCAGCTGACCTGCTCGGTCTTGCTGCTGACGCGACTGGCGTTGATGAGCTCAGCGACACCGTAGATGGCGACAAGACCGGCGGTGTAGGCGGTGATGGGCCATCCCTCGTAGGTGCTGTGGACGTACTGACCGACACCGATGAAGACGATGGGCCAGGCGACACTGGCGACGCTGATGGCGAAGCCGCGCGTAACGAGGTAGGCCGCCACGAGTCCGCCGAGGCCGATCATGACGGTCGAGAACGGGCCGGTCCAGGCGAAGTCGGTGTTGCTCTGCAGGATCTTCGAGGCGCCCCAGAAGCCCACGATGAGGCCCGCGCCCCACAACGGGCTGCGTGGGCCGGTCACCGCGGCGGCGGCAAGGAACGCCAGACCCACCAGCGGCGGGTTCCAGTAGTAGTCGAGCGGTCCGATGTCCTTCACTGCCAGCGCGATCACCACCGCCCCGACAAGAAGGACGATGCCGCGCTTGCGCATGTCAGCGGGCGCCATGCTGTTGTTCTGGCGGGCTGAGAGCTCGCTCTGCTGGCCTGAAGTGGTGGTCGTGGCTGTCACGGTGTCCTCCGATGGTCGGTGGTTTCCCGTGTCGCCCGGGGGGCGGCACAAGCTTGGCTGCTGATCGCGTGCCCATTCTGGGCGCCCTTTAGGCTAGGTGTTCGAGTCACCTAGCCTCGCGAAGCGGGCCAGCACCCTGCGTGAGCGACCCTCGTGGCTACTCGCCGCAGATCTCCCCGGCCTCGACGTACGTCACCGTGTTGCTGCCACTGGTGCCGCTGAGCCTGCCGCCGAAACCGGACGACTCGTCCCGCAGGACGAAGCGCGGCCCGCACGGCTCCGACGGCGGGACCGCTTCGAACGCCGTACCTGCCCCGTCGCACAGGTCCTGGACGGTCGTCCCCACAGCGAACTCGAACGTCGCCGAACCCCCGAGCAGGGCGCGCACCCGGGGCACCTTCGGGCCCTGGCCGAACAGTCGCCACCCGATCATGACCGGCTCGCCGCTGTCGCTGCGAAACAGCACCTCGAGGGCGCCGTTGGAGTACGCAAGCGCCCGCAGCCGAGGGCCGACGCATCCCGACAGGTCACCCGAGGTCACCTCGCCGCTGTCGTCGGATGGCTCCTCCAGGCTCTTGCGCAGGGCAGCTGACGCCTCGCGAAACCCGACGCCGAACTCCACCAGCTCGCGGCTGGCCTCGATGCCGTTGCCGGTCAGGAGAGCGCTGACGGCCGAGGCGGCAGGAGATCGCAGGGTGGAGGGGGACGGGCTCGCAACGACCGGCGCGATCGGACTGGCCGCGGTCGGCGACGGCGTCATGACGGGACTGGCCGACGGCGGTGCTGAAGGAGCGGGCTGCGCCCCGTCCCGCGAGCTGCTGCAGGACGCCGTCAGCACCAGCGCAAGGCACAGGGCGCCGACGGCAGGCACCCGCGTGGGGTGAGGCGGGGTTGCCGAGGCCATTCGCCCACAGTAGAACCGACCTGAGCCTGACGTACGCCCGCTCTACGACCGGGAGGGCGGCACGACACGCCTGAATTGCGTCCCAGGACGGTGCCCCGCCTGCTCGGCTGTCTCTGCACGCTTGTGCTGCTGGCCGCCTGCGGTAACCCCCCGGCGGCTGCTGCTCCAGACCTGGGTCCGCGCTCCTCGCCCGGCCCGTCCGGCAATCGCACCAGGGCGGCCTTGACGGCCCTGCTGCTGCAGGCCAAGGACCTGCCCGATCTGCCGGTGCGGCGCACGTTCGCCTGCGCCGAGCTGACCCGGCAAGCCACCCCCCAGCTTGCGCTGTGTCGCGCCCAGGCGTCGGTCGGTCCGCACGAGCTGACAAGCGAGCTGGTCTCATCGGGGAGGATCGACACCGTCAAGGTGTTCGAGGTGGTCTCAGCCTTCGCCGACGAGGACGCGGCGCATGGCGTACCAGGGCACCTGACCAGCGGCCGTACCTGCTCGGCCTTCACCGAGCAGACACGGACGTTCCAGGTCGACGGCCTCGCATCGCCGCCGGCGCGGCCGGACGCCACCGGCTTCCACTACCGACTGACAACCCCTGACGTCGTCGGTGGCGACGTGCGCACGGTCACCACCAAGGGCCGCTTCACCGTGCTGGTCTCCGGATACGGCCAACCGCCGGCGGGCCAGGCTCTGCTGGACTACAGGCGAGCGCGATGAACAAGGCGCTGAACCGGCT
>JBBPYI010000308.1:0-11446 GCA_038200075.1 Mycobacteriales bacterium | reverse complement strand
GTAGGGCGTGTAGCCGACGGCGTTGCGGCCGCGCAGCAGCATCTGCAGGCACAGGTGCGGGGCGGCTTCGCGCAGCTGCGCGAGGCGGTCCCACGGGTCCTCGTGCAGGAAGCGCCGCGCCACGTCGTAGGTCGCGCCGCCCCAGCACTCCAGCGACAGCAGCCCGGGGAGCAGCCGGGCAAGGGCTGGGGCGGCGGTGACGACGTCGAGGGTGCGCATCCTGGTGGCCAGTCGCGACTGGTGGGCGTCGCGCAGCGTCGTGTCGGTGACCGCTACCTCCGTCTGCGCCCGCAGCGCCGCCGCCCAGGCGGCCGGACCGAGCTCGTCCAGGCAGTCGCGTGAGCCGGTGGTTGCGGCCTCGGGCAGCTCCGGTAGCCGGGACGCCGGGTCGACGAGAGACCTTTCGGAACGGGCCAACCCGTTGACGGTGGCCTCCCCGAGGGCCGCCAGCAGTCGAGTCGTGCGGTCGGTGGCCACCGGCTCGCTGGTGAGCTCGGGACGCTCGGCCAAGAAGCTCGTCGTGACCCCGCCTGCCAGGAACGCCGGGTCCGACAGCAGCCGGCGCAGGAAGTCGGCATTGGTCCCGACGCCGCGCACGCGGAACTCCCGCAGGGCGCGCTGGGCCCGCTGGGCCGCCGTCACCAGGTCCGGTCCGCGGGTGGTGAGCTTGACGAGCAGGGAGTCGAAGTACGGCGTGATCTGCGCGCCGGCGTAGACCGCGCCGTCCAGGCGTACGCCCGGACCGCCGGGTGACTGGTAGCTGGTGATCGTGCCGGTGCCGGGCCGGAAGTCGTCGGCCGGGTCCTCGGTCGTGATGCGGCACTGCACGGCCACACCGCGCACGCTGATGCTGTCCTGGGTCAGCCCGAGATCGGCGAGGGACTCCCCCGCGGCGATGCGCAGCTGGGAGGCGACCAGGTCGATGCCGGTGACCTCCTCGGTGACGGTGTGCTCGACCTGGATGCGCGGGTTCATCTCCATGAACGTGAACGCGCCATCGGGGTCGACGAGGAACTCCACGGTGCCGGCGTTGACGTAGCCGACGGACCGGGCGAAGTCCACAGCCGACTCGCACAGGCCGGCGCGTACGCCCTCGGCCAGACCCGGCGCGGGCGCCAGCTCGACGACCTTCTGATGGCGACGCTGCACCGAGCAGTCGCGCTCGAACAGGTGCACCACCTCGCCGGTCGCATCACCCAGAACCTGCACCTCGATGTGACGCGGGGAGGTGACCGCTTGCTCGAGGAAGACGGTCCCGTCGCCGAACGCCGCCGCCGCCTCGCGGGAGGCGCTGTCGACCGCCGCGGCCAGCGCGCCCGGGTCGGTGACCAGCCGCAGTCCGCGCCCGCCACCACCGGCAGAGGCCTTGACGAACAACGGGAAGCCGACCTGCTCGGCGGCCTGCTCCCAGCCCTGGCCGTCCGCGAGCGGGGCTGACGCGCGCAGCACCGGCAGACCCGCGCGTACGGCCGCGTCGCGCGCCGAGACCTTGTCACCGGTCAGGCGCAGCACCTCCGCCGGCGGGCCGACGAAGACGATGCCGGCGTCGCTGCAGGCCTGCGCCAGTGCCGCGCTCTCGGACAGGAAGCCGTAGCCCGGGTGCAGCGCGTCGGCGCCGCAGCGCTGCGCGACCTCGATCAGCGCCTCGATGTCGAGATAGCCGCGGACCGGATGGCCGGGCTCGCCGAGCTGGTAGGACTCGCGCGCCTTGGTCCGGTGCAGGGCCTCCCGGTCCTCGGGCGTGTAGATCGCGACCGTCGCCAGCCCGAGCTCGTGGGCGGCGCGCATGACGCGTACGGCGATCTCGCCCCGGTTGGCGACCAGCAGCTTGTCCATGCCGCGCATCCTGCCCCCTCGCGGCCGCGCCAGGCAGGATGGACCCCCGTGAAGACCCTCGACCGCAGCACCCGCAGCTGGCCCCTCATCGCGGTGCTGCTGCTGTTCTTCACCGGCGCGGGAGCCAGCCTGCCGGTGCTCCCGGCCGCGGTCCGCGAGGCCGGCGCCGGACCGGCCAGCCTCGGCGTCGCGCTGGGGCTGTTCGCCTTCGCGGCCCTGGCCGGCCGCCTGGTGGCCGGGCGGCTGACCGACCGGCGCGGACGGGTGCTGACCCTGCGGATCGGCCTGGTGGGGACGGTGGTGGCGGGTGCGGTCTTCGCGGCCGGCGGCAGCGTGCTCACGATCGGCACGGGCCGGGTGCTGCACGGCCTCGCCGACGCGCTGCTGTACACCGCAGCCTCGGCGTACGTCCTGGACCGCACCCCCGCAGACCGCCGCGCGCAGGCCCTGTCGCTGCTGGGGGCGGGCATCTGGGCCGGCTACGCCCTGGGCCCGGTCGTCGGCGCCTTCCTGGACCTGCGCCGGGTCGGCGTGCTGATCGCCGTCGGGGCACTGGTCGGGCTCGCGCTCACCCGGGGCCTGGTCGAGTCGACCGTCGACGGCCCCCGCGTCACCGGGATGCGGGCTCTGCTCCCCCACGGTGTGGCCCTGCCGGGGCTGGCCCTCGGCCTGGGCAACCTTGGCTACGCGGCGCTGGTCGGCTTCCTGGTCGTCCATCTCGACGACGGAGGCGGCAACGGCGCGCTGGCGCTGACCAGCTTCTCGGTCGCGGTGCTCGGTGGCCGCCTGCTGATCGTGCCGACCGCGGCCCGGCTGGGCATTCTGCGGACCCTGCCGTACGCCCTGCTGGCGATGGCCGCAGGCCTGGTGGTCATCGCCGGCACCCGCAGCACGCTGGTGGCGGCCGCGGCGGCGGCGCTGGTCGGGTTGGGCTACTGCCTGCCGTTCCCGGCGCTCGCGTCACTGGTGGCCGACCGGGTGCCGGCTTCCCAGCGGGGCGCAACCATCGGTGCGCTGACGGCGTTCTACGACGTCTTCGTCGGCGTCGGCTCGATCGGGGCAGGCCTGGTCGCGGCCCGCTCGGGCACCCCTGCGGTCTTCCTGCTCGCCGCGGTCGGCGTGGTGCTCGCCGCCGCGGTCAACGTCGTGCTCGGCCGCCAGCACCGCCTCGAGCGGGTGCTGGCCGACGCCGCCCCCGACGTCTGACCGGCGGCGTCTTCGCGAGCTGGATGGCGACCTGCTCGACCGCGGCGACCAGGACCTCGACCTCGACGTCGAGCACTGCCGCGTCGAGGGCGTCGGGGTGCTCGCGCAGCCGGGCCCGCAGCCGCTCCTGCGCGGTCCGCAGGGGCGGCAGCTGCTCCGGCGACCGCCCCTCGCGCAGCGCGATCGCGAGTCCCTGGGCCGCCAGATCCAGCTCCGTGGCAAGCGCTTCGAGCTCCTCCGGCGCGCGAGGGACGCTGACCTGCGGCAGGTGGGCCTGCAGGGCCAGCCCGGCGAGGGCGTAGCGGCGGGTGGCCGCGCCGATCGCGACAACCGGCCCGGCCCGGTAGTGACCGGGCTCGTCCAGGACCCGGGCGACCGAGGCCTCGGCGTTGGTACGGGCCAGCCGAGCCGCCGCCCTCAGCTCCTGCGCGGCCCCGAGATCCACTGTGGCGCAGGCATACTGGCGCAGCAGCCCGCTGGCGTAGCAGGCCTGGGCCACCAGCAGTCGCGCGAGCTGCTCGTTGACGCGCACCCGCTCCCAGGTGGGCCACACGACGTACGCCAGCAGCGCCAGTGCGCCGCCGAGCACAGTGGCCTCCACCCGGTCGAGCACCGCGGCGGCCCCGGGCAGGCCGGTCAGCCCGATGAGGAACACCACGAAGCCCGTGACGGCCAGTCCGTAGAGCGCGTAGTTGGCGAAGATGACCGTGTAGCCCAGGAAGGCGGTGATGGCGATGAGCACCGCCAGCAGCACCGGTCCGGGCTCCAGGACGACCACCGACGCGGACGCGAGGACGGCACCGGCAGCGGTGCCGAGGATGCGCGAGAGCCCGCGGGTGAAGGTGGAGGTGAAGTCCGGGCGCAGCACCACGAGCGCGGTCAGCGGCAGCCAGTAGCGGTGCTCGAACGGCAGCCGGGCGGCCAGTGCGGTGCCGATCGCCAGCGTGACGGCCAGCCGCAAGGCGTGCCGGAACGCCGAGGAGCGCAGCGTCAGATTGGCCCGCAGGGTCGCGCGCGCGTCGGTCGTCAGGCGTCCGCGAGGCGCCTGCACCGGGCCGCCGGGCTCGAGCTGCACGACCGCCCGCAGCGAGTCCATCAGGTCGGTGGCCCGACCCTGCACCTCCGCGAGAAGCGACGGCCCCAGGTGAGCGCGGGCCGGTCCGGCCACGGCGGCGGCCCGCATCAGATGACCGGCCTCGACCTCCATCCGGGCCCAGCGGTCGCCGTCGTCGGCTCTGGCCAGGCCGGTCCGCCGGTCGGCCGAGCGCGGCTGCTCCGCAGCGGCCGCGACAGCTGTCAACACCCCAGCGGCGTCGGCGACGAGCGTGTCCAGCGCCTGGACGGCCGCCGTCCGGTCCGCGACCTGCGCCAGGGTCGCCCGGGCGTGCCCCAGGGCCGCCAGCGTGGTCCGCAGCCGCTCCGCCTGCTCCAGCAGCGCGGTGTAGGCCGCCGCGCCATCGCCCCACGGCTGCGGGTCGGCCAGGGCCGTCCGTGCGGCGCCGAGAGGGGCGCTGTCCGGCGGGGCGGCGTGGCCCCGAGCAAGAACCAGGGCGTACGCCGCGAGGGAGCGGTAGACCGCCCCCAGGGCGCGCCGCTCGACCGGCGCGCGGCGAAGCGGCCACAGCGAGACCACCAGCAGGGCCTGCCCCAACCCGCCTGCGGCCACGAGCCCGGCGCGGCCGACGGCATCCGGCAGCGGCATCGAGTACTGCGTGATGATCAGCAGTCCGATCACGGCCTGCGTGCCGATGATCCCGGGCCCGAAGCCCAGGCTGACGACGAGGCCCGCGACGAAGCCCCACAGCGCGACCGTGGGCACCAGCAGGATCGTCTCCTGCCCGACGGCCGCGCCGACGAAGGTGGAGAACGCGACGGCGACGGTCGCGAACAGCACCGAGCGCACGCGCGCGCGGTAGCCGACGGTGAAGGCCGCGAACCCGGCGAAGAACGCACCACCGGCCGCGGCCGCCCCGTCCAGGGGCCGATCCAGCAGCAGCCCGACGAGCAGCGGCAGCGCGACACCGACGGCCAGGCGCAGCCCCGAGGTCGCATCGAGCTTGCTGCGGTCGAGGGCGAAGGTGGCCTTGACGAGGGACAGGCCGGTGCTCACGTGGCCCATCCTCCCTGCACGGGGGACGATGGTGTCGTGCCTGAAGGTGACAGCGTGTGGAAGGCCGCGCGACGGATGCGTGGGCACCTGGTCGGCCGTACGGTCCAGCGGTCGGATTTCAGGGTCCCCCAGCACGCGACCGCCGACCTGTCGGGGCGAAAGATCACGGCGTTCGACTCCTACGGAAAGCACATGCTCACTCGCTTCAGCGCCGGCCCGCGAGATGGCGGCCTGACGCTGCACACCCACTTCGAGATGGACGGCGCCTGGCAGGTGGTCGGGCCGGGCAAGACCCTGCCGCGCACCTTCGACGACGAGATCCGGCTGATGCTGACGACCGACGGGCCGACGGCGTACGCCCTGCGGATGCCCGTGCTCGAGCTGATCGAGACCGCCCGGGAGGCGGAGGTGATCGGCCACCTCGGTCCGGACCTGCTGGGACCGTCCTGGGACGAGGCGGTGGCGGCGCAGCGGCTCCTGCGCGAACCCGGCCGTCCCCTGGTCGAGGCGCTGCTGGATCAGCGGAACCTCGCGGGCATCGGGAACCTCTGGGCGGTCGAGACCTGCTACCTGCGAGGGCATTGCCCGTGGACTCCCGTGGGTGAGGTTGCCCTGGCGCCCCTGCTGACGCTGGTGCGCCGGATGCTGCGGCACTCGCTGGAGCATCCCGGCCAGGTCACGACCGGCGACACCCGCCGCGGCATGACGCACTGGGTGTACGGCCGGGCCGGACGGCCCTGCCGTCGCTGCGGCACGCCGGTGGACTTCCGCGACGCGGTGACGGGCACGGCGTACGCCCGCGAGACGTGGTGGTGCCCGCGCTGCCAGCCGGGTCCGGCGCCATCCCTGGTCGATCGGCCGACGCGGCCCGGGCTGCGGCGGGGGGTCAACGAGGAGTCGTTCGGCTCGCGCACCCGCCGACTGTCGGGAGGGCGGGGCCTTGCCCGAGGGTGACACCGTCTGGCTGGCCGCCCAGCGGATGCACCAGGCCCTCGCCGGTCGGGTGCTGACGCATTCGGACTTCCGGGTGCCGCAGCTCGCCACCGCCGACCTGTGCGGACGGCAGGTGCTGGAGGTCGTGCCGCGCGGCAAGCACCTGCTCACGCGGGTCGAAGGCGGCCTCACGCTGCACACGCACTTCCGGATGGACGGCTCCTGGCACCTCTACCGTCCCGGCGACGGCTGGTCAGGCGGTCCCGACTGGCAGGTCCGGGTGGTGCTGGAGAACGCCGAGTGGCAGGCCGTGGGCTACCGACTCCCGGTGATCGAGCTGCTGCCCACCAGCGAGGAGGCCACAGCGGTAGGGCATCTCGGACCCGATGTGCTCTCCGACGACTGGGACCTCGACGTCGCTCTGGCGCGGTTGCGAGCCGAGCCCGATCGCGAGATAGGGATGGCACTGCTGGACCAGCGGCTGCTGGCAGGGCTCGGCAACCTCTATCGCTGCGAGGTGCTCTTCCTGCGCGGGCTCACCCCGTGGACCACCGTCGGCGACGTCCCTGACCTGCCCGCCCTGGTCGAGAAGGGACGCCGACTGATGCTGGCCAACCGCGAGAGGTGGGAGCAGTCGACCACCGGCTCGCTGCGCTACGGCGAGATGCACTGGGTCTTCGAGCGATCCGGAAAGCCATGCCGACGCTGCGGCACGCGGATCCTGAGCGCCGAGCAGGGCAAGCGGCCGTACGCAAGGCTGACCTACTGGTGCCCGCGCTGCCAGCTCGGGCCTGCCCCCACGCCGACCCGGCCACCCGCGCGCCGGGATCGGCCAGTCGGGCGTACGTCCTACCGGCCGTAGGGCAGGGATCGGCCCGGCGTTGCCGAACTGTTGCAGCATGCGCCTGCTCCCGCTCCTGCTCGCCGGTCTCGTCGCCCTCGCACCCGCCGCCGTCGCCGGCGGTCCGGAGGTCGGCGACACCACCGTCTTCGCGGCCGTCGGCGCCCCCGGCCACCCCGACACCTCGATCGTCCTGCCGGGTGGTGACATCGCGGTGTCCACGAACCGTGGGGCCCGCGGCGCACCCGGCCCGAGCAAGGTCTTCCGCTTCCGCCCCGACGGCACCCTGGTGCGGACCTACCCGATCACCGGCCAGGCCGACGGTGATCACGGCGCGATGGGCATGGCGGTGGACTCCCGCGGCCGGCTCTACCTGGCCGACTACGCACCGGCCCGGGTGCTGCGTCTGGACCTCAGGACCGGGCGGCAGGAGACCTACGCGACGCTTCCTGACCTGCCGGCCTGCCCGGCCACCCCGTGCGACAACGGCGTCGGGGACAGCAAGCCGTGGACCGACGGGCTGGCCTTCGACCGCGCGGGCCGGCTGCTGGTCACCGACCTCGCGCAGGGCACGGTCTTCCGGGTGCCGAACGGCGGCGGGGTCGCGCAGGTGTGGCTGCAGGGCCCGGAGCTGCGCTCGACCTTCGGTGCCAACCAGCTTCAGCTCACCCCGGACGGCGACCTGCTGCTGAGTGTCACGACCTCCACGGTCCCGGCGCTCGCCGGCCGGGGGGTGCTCTACCGCGTCGACGTCGACCGGAACGGCGACGCAGGTGCGCTGTCGGTCGTCTACGCGACCCGACCCGGCGAGGGTCCGGACGGCTTCGCCCTCGGTCGCTCCGGCCGCGTCTACCTGGTCACGCTGGTCACCGACCGGCTGATCGTGATCGCACCGGACGGGACCGAGGAGCGCTCCTTCCAGCGTCCGATCGGTAGCGCCGCGCCGTACGACTCGCCGTCGTCGGCCACGCTGGTCGGCGGTGGCCGACTGCTCGTGACGAACCTGACCTACTTCACCGGCTCGCCCGCCAACGCCCTGGTGCTGTCGGTCCACGTCGGCGACGAGCCGGTGGCGGCGCTGCGACCGAAGGTGCGCTAGGCGGTACGGCTGGCCCGCAGCAGCGGGGCCGCAGCCAGCGCGGTGACCGGCAGGACGAGCAGCGCCTGCCGGAGGCCGACGGCGTCGGCGAGCCGGCCGACGACGAGCGGGCCGAGCAGCACGGCGAGCGACCCGGCGGTCACGCAGCGGCCACTCACGCTCGCGGCCGCGTGCGGCGCTGCGGCGACGGCGAGGCTCAGTCCGAGCGGGAACAGGACCGAGACGCCCAGACCGAGCAGGACCAGCGCGGTCAGCACGGCCGGGACCGCGGTGGTCACGGCTGCCAACCCCAGCCCGGCGGCGACCGTGAGCAGCGCCACGACGAGCAGCTGCTCCGGGGTGCGCCGGCGGGCCAGCAGGGCGCCCGCGATCCGGCCGGTCAGCATCGCACCGAAGAACAACGCCATGCTCGTGACGGCGGTGGACCGGGGCAGGCCCACGACGTCGCGCAGGTAGGTCGCGCCCCAGAAGGACACCGACCACTCCAGCACCACCCCGCAGAAGACCAGCGCGACCCCCGCGCGGGCCGCTCCGGGCAGGCGCCGACCGGCGTCCTCGTGCTGCTCGACGACCGGCTGCGGCATCTCGGTCGTGCGGGCCAGGACCGCAACCCCGACGGCCAGCAGCGCGATGAGCCCGACGCCCCAGCGCCAGGACCCGGTTGCCAGGGCCAGCCCGCCGACGGCGAGCGGGGCCAGCGTCGTGCCGACGCTGGCCATGGCGTTGGACTCGACGAAGGCAACGGCCCGGTGCTCGCCGTGATGGTCGGCAAGACCGGCCTGGACGGCGACGAGCACCAGCGTCCCGAGGGCGCCGGCGAGCAGGCTGGCCCCGAGCGTGGCCCACGGCGTACGCCCCGCGGTGAGCAGGCCGACGCCGAGAGCGAAGCCGAGCAGCCCGACGACCAGCACCGCCCTGCGCCCGTAGCGCCGGGTCGCCGCGGCCCCCACCAGACCCGGCAGGATGGAGCCCGCGGCGTAGAGCGACAGGTGGGCGCTGGACAGCCCGTAGGAGTAGCCGAACTCCTCGCGCAGCGCGGGGGTCGCCAGGCTCGGCACGACCTGCAGCGCCCCAAACGCACCGAGCGCGGCGTAGAGCACGAGGGTGGTGCGGTCGCGGACGAAGGCCACCGGTCCGGCCACCGTCGTCTGCTGCACCGCCCCGAGGCTAGTGGAGAGCAGCGACCGCCAGCTCGACGTCGCGCTCGTCGTTGTAGAGGTGGAAGGACGCGCGGACCCGGCCGGCGCGCACAGCCGTCCGTACGCCCGCAGCGCTCAGCCGTCCGGCCGCGTCGGGCTGCTCGACGGTGACGATGGCCGAGCCCTGGCGCGGCAGGCCCAGGCGCGTCAGCATCAGGTCGGCCAGGCCGACGTCATGCGCCCGGACGGCCGTCAGGTCCAGCCCGGCGAGCAGCTCCAGGCTGACCGCCGCGCCGGCCCAGCTGAACCAGGCCGGGGAGATGTCCAGGCGGCGGGCGTCGGGCGCGAGTCGCAACGGCGAGCCGTAGATCGAGGTCCAGGGGTCGTCGCCGGCGTACCACCCTGCGGCCAGCGGGCGCAGCGCGTCGAGCAGCTCCGGGCGGACCGACAGGAAGGCTGTGCCGCGTGGGCACAGCAGCCACTTGTAGCCGCCGCACACGACGTAGTCGACGTCGGCCAGCGGCAGGGGCAACCAGCCGCAGGACTGCGTCGTGTCCAGCAGCACCTTGGCGCCGGCGCCGTGCGCGGCAGACAGCAGCGCCGGCAGGTCGACCCAGCGACCGTCGGCGGACTGCACGGCGCTGACCGCGACCAGGTCGACCGGGCCGCGCAGCTGCCCCAGCTCCTCCAGCTCGACCTCCTGCACGCTCACCCCGCGGTCGGCGTGCGCCAGGAACGGGAACAGCACCGAGGTGAACTCACCCTTCACGGTCACCACGCGCGCGCCGTCGGGCAGCGACGCCGCGACCAGCCCGACCAGCTCCGAGACGGTGCTGGCGATCGCGACCTGGCTGACGTCCACGCCGGTCAGCGCGGCCCAGGCGGTGCGGGATCGGCGTACGGCCTCGTCGAAGTCCGGTGGTGCCAGCTGCCCGCGGCGCCAGCCGTCGAGCATGTCGGTCATGACCGTCAGGCAGGTCAGCGGCGGGATGCCCACTGAGGCGGTGTTGAGGTAGCCGGGGTCGGGCTCGAACAGGGCGCGCAGCTCCGGGGTCATGCACCGACGGTACGAGGGGCGCGCGCTCCCGGTGTCAGCGGACCTCGCGCAGCCCCTGCGCGAGGCCGTACAAAGCGTCGGTCGCATCCTGCAGCCGCCCGACGGCGAGCGGATCTGTGCTGGCCACGACGAGATCGGCGACAGCGCCGACCAGCCGCTCCTGTGCGACGACCCCGGCGTAGAGCGAGCGCATCAGGTGGGGATCGCCGCTGCGGTGCGGCTCGACCGCTGCCAGCCGGGCAGCCTGCCAGCGCAGCGCCGCGTCGGCCTCCCCGGCCGCCGCCCACGCCTCGGCGGCAACGTCGCGACCTGCGGGCGACACGAGTGGGAGCAGCCGCGTGAGCTCCAGGCGCACCCCTTCCAGACGGCGTACGGCCGGCCAGGCCGCCGAGCGCTGGTCCGGTGGGGGTGCGACCACCGGGCCAGGGGGCAGGGGTGCGGCGAACACCGGCGGCGGCAGGCGAAGCGTGCGCAGGGACCGGTAGGCCCGCAGCGCCGAGACAGCGCCGACCCCGGTGGCGATGGCCCCGGTGGCGAGGTTGTCCTGGGGCAAGGTGGCCAACGCAACCACCGCGACGCCCAGCTGCAGCGGCAGCCCCCGGCGCGCCCGGTGGACGGCCCTGGCGTGTCGGCGTACCGCTTTCGCGCGTGCCACCTCGACCCGCTGCTGCGCCTTGGCGGCCGACCGCGCTTCGCGCGTCAGTCGCTTGGCCAGCTGCCGGTCCGGCGGCAGGGGCGACAGCGACATCGGCTCAGGTGGTCTTGTCGGCTTCGGCCGCCGCGTCGGGCGTGCCGGCGGCCAGCGGCGGGGCGCTCGCGGGCGGCGGGGAGGCCAGCTCCTTACCCGCCATCGAGGCCCGGATCTGGTCCAGCCTCGAGCTGCCGGCCATCTCCAAGCTGCTCTTCTGCACCTCGAGCATGCGGCCCTCGACGCTGTTCTGGGCCAGCTCGGCCGAGCCGAGAGCCTTGGCGTAGCGCGCCTCGATCTTGTCGCGCACCTCGTTAAGGTTGGGGGTGCTGCCGGGAGCGGACAGCTCCGACATCGACGACAGCGACGCCGAGACCTGCTCCTGCATCTTGGCCTGCTCGAGCTGGGTGAGCAGCTGACTGCGCTCGGCGAGCTTCTGCTGCACCTGCATGGCGTTGGCCTCGACCGACTTCTTGGCCTGCTCGGCAGCCTGCAGAGCCTGGTCGTGCAGGCTCTTGAGGTCCTCCATCGACTGCT
>JBBPYI010000307.1:0-5750 GCA_038200075.1 Mycobacteriales bacterium | reverse complement strand
TGGTGGTCGTCGTCTGCTCGCCCCGCGTGCCGGTCGGACTGCTGACCTGGCCGGCGTGGCAGGCGTTGCAGACCGGTCCGGTGCTCACCGATTCGCCCGACCATCCGCAGCTGCCTGCGTTGCAGCAGGCGGGTGTCCCCGTCACGACCGTGACCGAGGGCCTCATCCGCGAGCGGGTGGCCGCCGGCCAGGACGTGGTGTGGCTCGCGATCGACAGGCCGGCCGCAGCAGAGGTCATCGAGGTCGACGACCCGCCCGGCTCACGGCTGGCAGAGGCGGTTGCCGTCATGGATCGGCTGCGCTCACCCGGTGGGTGCCCGTGGGACGCCCAGCAGACGCACACCTCGCTCATGCCCTACCTGCTCGAGGAGGCCTACGAGGCCTACCAGGCGCTGGAGGACGGCGATCTGGTCGATCTGCGTGAGGAGCTCGGCGACGTCCTGCTGCAGGTGCTGTTCCACTCCCGGCTGGCGCAGGAGCAGGTCGAGCCCTGGTCGGTCGACGACGTCGCCGGTGACCTGGTCGACAAGCTGGTCCGCCGCCACCCCCATGTCTTCGCTGGGGCGTCAGCCGACGACCTCGAGGGCAGCTGGGAGGCGCTCAAGCAGGCCGAGAAGGGCCGCGCATCGGTCACCGACGGGGTCCCGCTGTCCCAGCCGGCCCTGTCCCTGGCCGCCAAGCTGCAGAAGCGAGCGGCTCGCCTGGGCGCGCCCGCGGGGTCCTACGGCGGACTCGGGGGCGAGCTTTGGGCGCTGGTCGCCCGCTGCCGCAAGCAGGGTGTGGACCCGGAGGTCGCGCTGCGTACGACCGCCCGAGGCTTCCGCGACCGGCTCGCCGCCGCCGAGGCGCAGCAGGAGCTCCCGGCCACGTCGCAGGAGTGGTCCGAGGCGCTGAGGGGGCCCGCATGATCCTTGGCACGGTGGTCCGACTGCAGGTGCAGCGCTCGCGCCTGACGCCGGGCCCGCGAAGCGCCCGCGCCTACGACCCGGCTCCGCTGCTGGAGGTCTCGGCGCTGGACATCGGGCCGCGCGGCGTCATCGGCGCGACGCCGCAGGGGCCGGTGCTGGACGTGCACCACGCCGACCACCCCGACAGCCGCAACCGGGGGTTCCGCAACGGTCTGTCGCTGCTGCCGAGAAGGCACTACACCCGGATGCGGCAGACGTACGGCCCGCATCTGCTCGACGGGATCGCGGGGGAGAGCGTGCTGCTCGATGCCGTCGGGCCGTGGGCCGAGACCGACCTGGCCGCAGCACTGGAGCTCGAGACGACCGACGGGTGGCTGGCGCTCACGCAGGTGCTGGCCGCTCCGCCGTGCGTGGAGTTCAGCCGCTTCTGCCTCGACGACCCGCAGGCCGACGCCGGCGGCCAGGCCGTCCAGGCGGCGCTGGAGATGCTGGACCACGGCCTGCGCGGCTTCTACGCGATGACCGAGGGGACCGGTCGCGTCACGGTCGGCGCCCGGCTGCGGCGGGTCTGACGAGACGGCGCGGGGTGCGCGGCTAGGCTCGGCGCCGCCCACCAGCCCCCCGTACAAGGAGCACCGTGCCCTCCATCGAGGCCGTCGGAGCCCGCGAGATCCTCGACTCGCGCGGCAACCCCACCGTCGAGGTCGAGGTCGCCCTCGACGACGGGACACTCACCCGCGCCGCCGTCCCCAGCGGGGCGAGCACCGGCGCCTACGAAGCGGTCGAGCTGCGCGACGGCGATGCCGGCCGCTACGGCGGCAAGGGCGTGCAGCAGGCGGTGCCGGCGGTGCTGGACACGATCGGCCCGGAGCTGCTGGGCATCGAGGCCAGCGAGCAGCGCCTGGTCGACCAGGCGCTGCTGGACCTGGACGGCACGCCGGACAAGAGCCGGCTGGGCGCCAACGCGATGCTCGGGGTGAGCCTGGCGGTCGCGCGGGCCGCGGCGGACTCGAGCGGACTGCCGCTGTTCCGCTACGTAGGCGGGCCCAACGCCCACCTGCTCCCCGTGCCGATGCTCAACATCCTCAACGGCGGGGCGCACGCCGACACCAACGTCGACGTCCAGGAGTTCATGATCGCCCCGATCGGGGCGGGGACCTTCTCCGAGGCGCTGCGCTGGGGCGCGGAGACCTATCACTCGCTCAAGGCCGTGCTCAAGGCGCAGGGGCTCGCGACCAGCGTCGGCGACGAGGGCGGCTTCGCCCCCAACCTGACCAGCAACCGGGCTGCGCTGGACCTGATCCTGGAGGCGATCAGCGCTGCGGGCTTCACCCCCGGCCGTGACATCGCACTGGCATTAGACGTCGCGGCATCGGAGTTCCACAGCGAGGCCGGCTACACCTTCGAGGGTGCGAGCAGGACCAGCGACGAGATGACCGCCTACTACGACGACCTGGTCGCGTGCTATCCGATCGTGTCGATCGAGGACCCGCTCGACGAAGGCGACTGGGACGGCTGGGCCCGACTGACCGCCGTGCTCGGCGCCCGGGTCCAGATCGTCGGCGACGACCTGTTCGTCACCAACCCGACCCGGCTGGCCGAGGGCATCGGCAAGGGCTGCGCCAACGCTCTGCTGGTCAAGGTCAACCAGATCGGGACGCTGTCGGAGACCCTCGACGCGGTCGACCTGGCGCACCGCAGCGGCTACCGCTCGATGATGAGCCACCGCTCCGGCGAGACCGAGGACACCACCATCGCCGACCTCGCGGTCGCCACGAACTGCGGGCAGATCAAGACCGGCGCGCCGGCCCGGTCCGAGCGGGTCGCGAAGTACAACCAGCTGCTGCGCATCGAGGAGGAGCTCGACGACGCCGCCCGCTACGCCGGCGCCGCCGCCTTCCCTCGCTTCCTTGCTGCGACCGGCTCGATCTAGCCATGCGCACGCCGCGTCGTACGCCTGGCACTCGCCCGACCGCCGGGCGTCGTCCGGCGCGTCCGGGTGCTCGGGCCAGCGCGCGGCCGGCTTCCCGGGTCAGTCCCCGCAATGCCGCAGCGGCGCGATCGCCCGTCGCGGGGCGTCCGGCTCGGCGGACCGGGATCACCGGCCGGGCAGCCGTTCTCGTCCTGGTCATCGGCGCGCTCATCGTGAGCGCCGCTCTGCCGGTGCGAGAGTTCCTCAACCAGCGGGGTGAGATCGGTCAGGTCCGCTTCGACCAGGAGGCGATCCGTCAGCGGGTTGCCGATCTGGAGGCGGAGAAGGCCCGCCTGGCCGACCCGGCGTACGTCGCGTCGGAGGCCCGGCGCCGCCTGCAGTACGTCCTTCCCGGTGAGACGGCGTACGTCGTGCTGGCTCCGACGACTGCGCCGGACGTCGCCGCAGCCGAGCGCGCCAAGGCTGTCGCGCCCTGGTACACCCAGCTGTGGGGCAGCGTGCGGGCCGCCGACGCGCCGTCGGCCCGGTGAGCGGGCTCGACCCGCGGGATGTGACGGCGGTCGGACTTCAGCTCAGTCGCACCCCGCGCGCGATGACGTCGGTGGCGCACCGCTGCCCGTGCGCGCTGCCGGACGTCGTCGAGACCAAGCCGCGGCTGGACGACGGCTCGCCCTTCCCGACGCTATACTACCTGACCTGTCCCCGGCTGGCGTCGGCCATCGGCACGCTCGAGGCAGACGGCGTGATGCGGGAGATGACCGAGCGGCTCGCGACCGATCCCGAGCTGGCGGTGGCCTACCAGGCCGCTGCCGACGACTACGTCGCCCGTCGTGACCGGCACGAGGTGCTGCAGGGCGTCCCGGCGCAGGGCGGCATGCCCGTACGCGTGAAGTGCCTGCACGTCCTGGTCGCCCACTCGCTCGCGGTCGGACCGGGGGTCAATCCCTTCGGCGACGAGGCGCTCGCGCGGCTGCCTGACTGGTGGGCGAAGGGTCCCTGCGTCGATCCCGACGACCCGGAGGCCCTGCCCGGCAAGAAGACCCGCTCCTGATGCGGGTCGGTGCGGTCGACTGTGGCACCAACTCGGTGCGCCTGCTGGTGGCTGACGTCGACGGGCGCAGCAAGACCGACGTCCACCGCGAGATGCGGGTCGTCCGGCTGGGACAGGGCGTCGACGCCACCGGCGAGCTGGCTCCGGAGGCCATCGAGCGCACCCGGGTCGCGCTGGTCGACTACGCCGCGACCTGTCGTGAGCTGGGCGTGGAAGCCATCCGCATGGTTGCCACGAGCGCCACTCGGGATGCCCGCAACCGCAAGGACTTCCAGGCCATGGTGCACGCGACTCTGGGCGTCGAGCCGGAGGTCATCACCGGGCAGGAGGAGGCCGCGCTGTCCTTCGACGGCGCCACCCGGGACCTCGCGCCGGCCGACGGGCCGTTCCTGGTCATGGACATCGGAGGCGGCTCGACCGAGGTCGTCCTCGGCGCGACCGGGGTGCTGGCAGCCCGGTCGGTCGACGTCGGCTGCGTCCGCCTGACCGAGCGCCACCTTCGCTCCGACCCCCCGACCGCCGCCGAGATCGCCCTGGCGACAGCCGACGTCGAGGCGGCGCTGGCGCTGGTGCGGGAGGTCGTGCCGGTCGAGCAGGCCCGTACGGCCGTCGGTCTGGCCGGATCGGTGACGACGGTCGCCGCTGTGGCCCTGGACCTGCAGGCGTACGACGCGGATCGCCTGCACCTGTCGCGGCTGTCCGCGGCGCAGGTCGCAGGCACCACCGCCCGGCTGCTGGCCATGACCCGCACCGAACGGGCCGCGCTGCCGGTGATGCACCCCGGCCGGGTCGACGTCATCGGCGCCGGCGCGCTGGTGCTGGCCGTGCTGATGGACCGGTTCGGCCTCGCCGAGGTCCTGGTGAGCGAGGCCGACATCCTCGACGGCATCGCCTGGTCGGTGCCGGGCCGGTGATCGCACCCGGCAGCGACCACCCGCGCGACCTCGCCGGACCGCAGACGCCGGTCGCGCGTACGCCCGCGCAGGTGCGTCGTCTGGCGGCCGGCGTCGCCACGCTTGACGAGCTCGACGCCCGCTCGTCGGTGTGCCGGGCCTGTCCCCGGCTGGTGGCCTGGCGCGAGCAGGTCGCCGTCGAGCGCCGCGCGGCCTACGCCGACGAGCAGTACTGGGGCCGCCCGGTGACCGGCTGGGGTCCCCAGGACGCGACGATCGCCGTCGTGGGCCTGGCGCCCGCCGCCCACGGCGGCAACCTCACAGGCCGGATCTTCACCGGCGACCGCAGCGGTGACTGGCTGTTCGCGGCGCTGCACCGGGCCGGCCTGGCGAACCAGCCGACCTCGAGCTCGGCGTACGACGGCCTCGAGCTGATCGGGACCCGGGTGACCCTGCCGGTGCGCTGCGCCCCTCCGGCGAACAAGCCCACCACACAGGAGCGGGACACCTGCGCCAGCTGGCTGGTGGCCGAGTGGCGGCTGCTCGCGCCGACGGTGCGAGCCGTCGTCGTTCTCGGCGGCTACGGCTGGGCGGCCCTGTGGCCGGTGCTGCGGGCGGCCGGTGTGGCCGTGCCGGCCCGGGTCCCGGCCTTCGGTCACGGGGTCGAGGTCGCCGTGCCCGACGGCCCGGCGTTGCTGGGCTGCTTCCACGTCAGTCAGCAGAACACGTTCACCGGACGGTTGACCGAACCCATGCTGGACTCGGTCTTCGCCCGTGCCAAGGCCCTTGCCGGCCGCTGAAGGCGTAAAGGTCTGCCCGTACCGGGGCCGTCGACACCTGTTGTGACGGTCTTGAGGGGCCAAAGGGGTGAAGTTCACCTGAGAAGTCGGCTAAATGTCCGAAATGGGCGAGTCTCGTGCTGACACGTCGCGGCGTAGCCCTTTATGGTCACGGCACTGGGCCAG
>JBBPYI010000306.1:0-2129 GCA_038200075.1 Mycobacteriales bacterium | reverse complement strand
CGCCGCAGCCGGCCAGGACGGCGGCCATGCCGGCCGACAGGCCAAGCAGGCCGCGCCGGCTCAGGGTCGCGTCGAGCATGGAGGGACGGTCGGTCACGGGGGGCTCCTCGGGGCTACGGGCCAGATAGAGCCATCAAAGCAGATTGATCAGGCTGGGGGCCTGATGAGGTCCAGCACGGCTGCTCGGTCGACCTTGCCGTTTCGGTTGCGAGGGAGCGCCTCGACCGACCGCAGCGGACGTGGCACGGCATGGGCGCCGAGGGCCTCGCGGACCGCCTGCTGCAGGACGTGCAGGTCCGGCTCGGCGCCGGGCAGGGGGACGACCGCCGCCCCGACGTTGTGACCGGTGACCGGTGACGGCACGCCGACGGCGACGGCGTCGGCGAGCAGGCCGGTGGCCAGCAGCGCCCGCTCGACCTCCGCGGGGTAGATGTTGACGCCGCCGCGGATGATCAGATCGACAGCTCGCCCTCCGACGAACAGGTGTCCTTCGGCGTCCATCCGGCCGAGGTCACCGGTGCGCAGCCAGCCGTCGGCAGTGACCGGCGCCGGCGCGCCCCAGTAGCCGGGCGTGACCGCCGGCGAGCGCACCCACACCTCCCCGGCCTGTCCGCGCGGGACGGCTGCCCCGTCCGGGTCGACCAGCTGCACCTCGGCGTACGGCGCAGGACGCCCGACGCTGCCGGGCCGGCGCAGGGCGTCGAGATCGGACAGGCAGGTGACCGGCGCGCAGGTCTCCGACAGCGCGTAGACGTCGAGCATCCGCAGCTGCGGCAGTCGCTCTCGGACCCGGTCCAGCGTGCCCGGCGGTGCGGGCGCGCCCCCGTAGACCGCGAGGCGTACGCCCGACAGCGCGGGCAGCGCGAAGCCCTCGGTGCGCAGCAGCAGCTCCCAGATGCTCGGCACGACGTCGAGCCAGGTGACCGCGTGCTCGGCGGCGACCGCGACCAGCTGCGGCGCCGAGAAGCCCGCCATCGTGACTGCCGAGCCGCCGGTGAGCATCGCGGGGGTGAGCTGGGTGACATGTCCGGAGACCCAGGCGAAAGGCAGGTGGATGGCGGTCCGGTCGCGGGCGGTGAGCCCCAGCGTGCGGGCGTAGAAGGCCGCGGCGTGACCGCTCATGCGCCCGGTGACCTGCACCGCCTTGGGAAGACCGGTCGTGCCGCTGGTGGGGATCAGGCTGTAGGTCGTGTCCTGGTCGGGCAGGGATGTCCCTGACTGCCAGTCGATCTCACGTCCGAGGAGCACCTCTGCCGCATCGGCGACCGGGACGCCCGTGGGCGGGACCTGGGCACGCAGGGCTGGCTGCACGAGCAGCAGGGTCGCGCCGGTCAGCTCCAGCAGCGCCGCGATGCGGGCCGGCGGGCTGTCCACGGGCAGGCCAACGTGGATCAGCCCGGCTCGGGCGCAGGCCCAGATGACCACGGCCGCCTCGAGGCCGTTGCGGGCCAGGATGGCCACCCGGTCGCCGGCCACCAGCTCCCGCTCACGCAAGGTCTGCGCGGCACCCTCGACGAGCCGGGCGAACTGCGCGTACGTCGTGGTGGTCCCGGCTGCGGGATCCACCAGCAGCACGTCGTCGGCGCTGGCGACCAGGGCGTCCTGCAGCACCTGCACGACCGAGTGGGGGCGGTCGGCGTAGCAGCGCAGCGGCACGCCGCGCACGACCTCCTCGACGAGCGCGTCGGGGCCGGCCTGCCGGGAGGTCACGCAGTCACCTTCTGCGCGTTCACGCGACGATGGCCTGCAGGGTCGTCGCCCGGATGTGTGCAGCCTGGCTGTGTACGAGCTGAAAGGCCGCAGCCCGCAGAAGCAGCTGGGCCGGCTCACCCAGATCCATGCCCTGGCCGCCGCGGGCCGCGAGCAGGGCCGTACAGCACTCGATCGCGAGCAGCAGCGACTCCGCACGCAGAGCCAGCCGGCGGTCGAGCTGCTCTGACGGGTGCACCTCGTCGAGCAGCCAGTATGCCCTCACCCGTATCTCCATCTCTCGCGGGCGAAGATGCAGCGCCGTGTCGCCCTCGCGCTCAGCGAGCAGGTCCAGCGCCGCCAGTGCGATCCCGAAGGTGGAGGGCTGCACGTTGGTGTTGTTGGCCGAGTCGACCTGCTCCCACGGGGCCCGGTCGGCG
>JBBPYI010000305.1:0-5548 GCA_038200075.1 Mycobacteriales bacterium | reverse complement strand
GAGGTGCGGCCCCAGGAGCTCGCGATGGCGGGTTCGCTGATCGACACGCTGTCGGGGGACTTCGACCCGTCGGAGTACAAGGACGGCTACCGCGAGGCGCTCAACGCCGTGATCGAGGCCAAGGTCGAGGGCCGCGAGGTCGTGCAGCCGTCGCAGGACCAGCCGACTTCCGGCACCGTCGTGGACCTGATGGCGGCGCTGCGCGCCTCGGTCGAGGCGGCGAAGGGGCGTACGGCCGACAGCGACCCGGCGCCGGCGAAGAAGGCCCCGGCCACCAAGCGGGCGGCGAAGGCCCCGGCCAAGAAGGCCCCCGCCAAGGCCCCCGCCCAGGCGGCAGCCAAGGCGGCAGCCAAGGCGCCCGCCAAGAAGGCCGGGCGCAAGAGCGCCTGACTCGCCCGAACGGCCCATCGGTAGGGTCATCACCCCGGGTCGAGCACGCGGCCGGGGGACCGGAGGGTGCAGCGGTGAGCGAGCCCGTCGTGGTGCTGTCCGATCCGGCCCGGCTCGACGCCGTCCGGCGACTGCTGCGCACGAGCTCACCGGAGGGCCTGGACCGCCTGACCGGTCTGGCGGCGCTGCTGCTGCGGGCGCCGAGCGCGCAGGTCTCGCTGCTGTCCGACGAGCAGTACATCGCAGCCGGCGTCGGGCCGGCGGTTGAGCCCCAGGCCACCAGTCCGGCCGCCGACAGCCTGTGCGGCGTCACGGTCGAGCTCGGTCGCCCGCTCGCCGTCGGAGACGCCGCGCACGACCCGCGCGTGCAGATGCTGCCGCCCGTCGAGGAGGGCGGGGTCCTGGCCTATCTCGGCGTGCCGTTGATGGACCGCGCCGGTCTGGTCGTCGGTGCGCTGTGCGTTCACGACGTGCAGGTCCGCACCTGGACCCCTGCCGACATCGGGGTCCTGTCCGAGCTCGCGGCCAGCGTCGTGGCAGAGCTGGAGCTGCTCGCGCTCACCCAGGAGCTGGTCGCCGGCGCCGCGCACGTCGAGCTGGCCATGTCCGCCGCGGGTGCCGGCGCCTTCGAGTGGCACATCAGCTCGGGGCGGCTGGTCTTCGACGACCGGCTCGTCGAGCTCTTCGGCTACACCAGGGACGACTTCGACGACCGGGTCAGAGCTTCACCAACCGCATCCACCCCGATGACGCCGAGCGCACGGGCGCGGCCCTTGCAGCTGGGGTCGCGCGGGGCGAGGACCTCACCTTGGACTACCGGATCCTGCGACCGGACGGCTCGGTCCGGCGGATCTTCGGACGAGGCCGCGTCGTCGGGCGCACCCAGCACGACCAAGGCGGCTTCGTCGGTGTCGCCTACGACGCGACCGACCAGCTCGACACCCGCGACCGGCTCGCCCAGGTCCTGGCCACGATGAGCGACGCCTTCTTGTCGGTCGACCGGTCATGGCGCCTGACGTGGTTGAACGCGGAGGCCGAGCGGCTGCTCGGTCGTGACGCCACCGACGTCGTCGGCAAGGCCCTGGTCGACACGCTGCCGCAGCTGCTGGCCGACCAGGTGGTGACCCACTGCCGCCCCGCGATGCTCGGCGGTGCGCCCGTGGCCTTCGAGCAGCATGACGAGCCAAGCGGCCGGTTCTACGAGGTACGGGCCTGGCCCCAGCCCGACGGCCTGGCCCTGTCCCTGCTCGACGTCACGGCTCGGCGCCGGGCCGAGGCCGACCGGGAGCGGGCCTCGCAGGAGCGCGAGGAGGCGGTGGTGGAGCGCGAGCGGGCCTACGCCGCAGCCGAGACAGCTACGACGCGACTGGCCCTGCTGGCCGACGCCACCGCCCGCCTGTCCGCCTCGTTGGAGCCCCGCCAGGTGCTGCAGGCACTGGCCGGCACCGTCGTGCCCGCGCTGGGTGCCTGGCTCGCGGTGGTGATGTCCGCCGAGCTGGCCGGCTCGCTGGCCGGCGACGTTCCCGGTGATGGCGACCTGCGGGTCGTGCTGGCCCGCCACGGCCAGCCCGGTCGCAGCCACGAGCTGACCGAGGTGCTGCACGAGTTCTCGCTCGGGCTGCAGGACGAGCGCGGCCCGGGCAGGGTGCTGCGCACCGGTCGCGCCGACGCCCTGCCAGCGCCCGACGCCGACGCGATCGCTGCCCTCGTGCCGGATCCCGGCCGCGCAGCCCGGCTCGTCGCACTCGGGATGGGGCCCTCGCTGACGCTCCCGCTGTCGAGCCGGGGCCGACGGCTGGCCACCATGACGGTCGTCGCCTCGGCTCACGACCCGCTCGACGCGGCCCTGCTGGCCGACCTCGCCGGTCGAGCAGCTGTCGCCCTCGACAACGCGCTGCTCTACGGCGACGAGCGGCGTACCGGTCTGACGCTGCAGCGCAGCCTGCTCCCGCGTGAGGTGCCGCAGCTGCCCGGAATCGACCTGGCCGTGCGCTACCTGCCGGGTGCCACGGGCGCGCACGTCGGCGGCGACTGGTACCAGGGTCTGCAGGTCGACGGCGGTCTGATGCTGGCGATCGGTGACGTGATGGGACACGGCATGCACAGCGCCGCGCGGATGGGGCAGCTGCGCGCCATCGTCGCGACCCTCGCCCTGGAGGGTCACTCCCCGGGCGAGCTGCTCAACCGGCTGGCCGTGAACGTCGACGCGCTGCTCGACCTGGATCTGGCGACGCTGCTGGTCGCCTGCTACGACCCGCAGGCCCGCACGCTGTCGTTGGCGTCGGCGGGGCATCCGCCGCCGCTGCACGCACCCCTGGACCGCGCGCCGTACTACGTGGATGTGGAGCCCGGCCCTCCGCTCGGCACCTTCCACGGCACCTACGACGAGGTCGTCGTGCCGTTGGCCGAGGGTGACACGGTGGTGCTGTTCACCGACGGTCTGGTCGAGACCCGCAGGGCCGACCTCGACACCGGGCTGGAGCGGTTGCGGCAGGCCCTGATCGAGCTGCGACTGCCCCCCGAGGCCGTCGCCGATCACGTCCTGCGCACGATGGGCGTCACCTTCGGCGGCGCCGACGACGTGGCGCTCCTGGTGCTCTCGCACGGGTCGCTGCACTAGGTTGCCGGTCGTGAGCTGCCGACCGTGGTGAGGGGCGTGACCGGGCCGGTGTGCCTGCAGGGCGGCGGTGAGTTCTCGCCGGGCTGCCGCGCGATGGACGCCGATCTGGTACGCCGCGCCGCCGGCCGGGTCGTGGTGAGCGCGCTCGCCGGCACCGTCGGAGGGGACTACCGCACGGCGACAGACAACGGCGTACGCCACTTCCGCGCTGTCGGAGCGGGGGAGGTCCTGGCCGCTCCCGACGTCCGCGAGGACCCCGACGGCGCGATCGAGGCGCTCACCAGCGCACGGCTGCTGGTGCTGCCGGGCGGCTCGCCCTCTCGTCTGCTGGAGGCCCTGCAGGAGACTGGCGCGGGCGCAGCGGTGACCGAGCGGTTGGCCGCCGGCGCGCTCGTCATGGGTTCGAGCGCCGGGGCGATGGTGCTGGGTGACTGGACCGTGCTGCCCGACCGTCGAGGCGCCGCCGGGATGCAGGTCGTGCGCGGGCTGGGTCTGGTGCCCGGGGTTCTCGTGGTGCCGCACTGGAGCGGCGGGTTCTCGCGCGGCGACTGGCTGCGCGCGATCGAGGACGACGTCCCCGAGGACGTCGTCGTGCTCGGAATCGGTGAGGAGTCAGGGGTTCTCGTGGACGACGACGGACTGACGGCCGTTGGCCAGTCTGCAACGACGCTGGTGCGCCAGGAGCGCAGCCTGGAGCTCGGCCGCACCTGGGCGCCCGAGGGGCGGCCATGAGCCGCCCCGTCAGCTTCTCGACGCAGGCGCTGTCCGAGCACGACGGCGTACGCCCGGCGCTGCCCGGCGAGCTGCGTGACGCGATCTACGTCCGGACCGGACCGACCGGGGGTGAGCCCGCGCTGTTCGTGCACGGCCTGGGTGGGTCCTCGACGAACTGGACCGATCTGATGGGCCTGCTGTCGCAGGTGCTCGACGGCGAGGCGGTCGACCTGCCCGGGTTCGGCCGTTCCCCGGCGCCCGTCGACGGCCGCTACACCGTCGGCGCACACGCCCGCGCTGTCATCGCCCATCTCGAGGCGGGCGGCCGTGGACCGGTCCACCTGTTCGGCAACTCCCTCGGTGGGGCCGTCAGCACCCGCGTCGCGGCGGATCGACCGGACCTGGTCCGCACGCTGACCCTGATCTCACCGGCCCTGCCCAACCTGCGCCCGCAGCGCGGCAGCGACAAGCGCCTGCCGCTCCTGCTCGTGCCGGGGCTCTCGGCGCTGGCCACCCGCCGGCTGGCCGCTGTCAGCCCGGAGCAGCGGGCCCGCGCGGTGCTGGACCTGTGCTTCGCCGACCCGTCCGCCATCCCGGCGCAGCGGATGGCCGAGGCCGTCGAGGAGGTCCGCCGCCGCAACACCCTGCCGCACTCCGGGGACGCCTTCACCCGCTCCCTGCGCGGGCTGATCGGCAGCTATCTGGTGCGCGGCCCGGAGGCCCTGTGGGCGCGCGCCGCCACCGTGCAGGCGCCGACGCTGCTCGTCTGGGGCGCCAAGGACCGGCTCGTCGATGTCGCGCTGGCCCCCCGAGCAGCGTCGACGTTTCCCCACTCCCGGCTGCTGGTGCTGCCCGACGTCGGCCACGTCGCGCAGATGGAGCGCCCGAAGATCGTCGCCCGGGTCTTCCTCGGCATGCTCGAAGAGCTCGCCGTCGGGTCGTAGAGGGGCGGTCGCCTGCCGGCGGCCGCAGGTCAGTGGCACGCTCACCGCCGTACGCGCACGTCGACAGCACGAAAGGACAGCACAGTGACTGAGGATCAGGGCCGTACGCCTGCCAGCGGTGGGCCGATGTCGGAGCGGATGCAGGCCCTGCTCTCCCGCGCCGCCGAGGATCAGCTGTCCGAGCAGCGACAGGTGTCGGTGGTGCTGACCGACCTGCGCGGGCTCGTGAACGGGCTGTCCGAGCAGCTGCGCAACACCGCCTCCTCCGCCCGCCTGGACGCGCTCGGCGGCGACGTGACCGCACTGGTCTCCGAGCTGCGCCGGGCGACCGCCGGGCTCGGCGAACGCCTGGACGTGCTCGGACGGCGGGTCGACGAGCAGGGTGCGGCGACCAGCGAGATCGTCGCCAGCAACGGCTCCGGCACCGAGGCCCTCGGTGTCAGGGTGACGGCCCTGGGCAGCGACCTCACCTCCCAGGGGGAGGCGCTGGACCGAGTCGCCGAGTCGGTGGCGACCCTGTCGACCTTCCCTGATGCGCTCGCCGCGCTGCAGCGCGAGCTGTCCGGTCTGCACGACCGGCTCTCCCCGCTGTCGGAGGTGCGCTCTGGCCTGGCCGACCTCACCGCCCGCACCGGTGCCGTCGAGGGTCTGCGCCCTGAGATCGCCTCCCTGGCAAGCAAGCTCGGCAGCGTTGCCACGGGCGCGGAGCTCACCCGCTCGCGCGACTCGCTGGTCAGCGCGCTGGGTGAGCGACTGGACCGGCTCGAAAGCGCCGCAGCCCGGCCGGTCCTGACAGGCGACGACCTCAGGAGCGCACTCGCGCCCGTGCTCGCCCGGCTCGACGACGTGAGCAAGCCGGTCACCGAGCAGCTGTCCGGCG
>JBBPYI010000304.1:0-2894 GCA_038200075.1 Mycobacteriales bacterium | reverse complement strand
TCATCGTCAGGTGCGAGTCCTTGCGGCCCAGGAACGGATGCGGCGTGATGTGCACGTTGACCAGCAGGTCGCCGGCCGGGCCGCCCCGCTCGCCGGCTCCGCCGCGACCGGCCAAGCGCACCTTCTGCCCCTCCGCGACACCCGCGGGGATCCGGACGTTGAGGGTCTTGCCCTCGGTGGATCGGCCCGCGCCGGCGCAGGTGGGACAGGGCGTGTCGACGACCTGACCGGTCCCGCGGCAGGCCTTGCACGGCTCGCTGAAGGCGAAGCCGCCCTGGCTGCGGGAGGTGACCCCGGCGCCAGCGCACGTCGAGCAGGTGTGCGGGTTGGTGCCGGGCGCCGCGCCCGACCCGCGGCAGGTCGAGCACGGGCCGGTCGTGGTCAGGCGCAGCGGGACGGTCGCGCCACGCAGCGCGTCGAGCAGAGCCAGCGTCACGTCGGCCTCGACGTCGCCACCCCGCCGAGGCCGCTGCGCACCCCCACCGCCTCCGCGACCGCCGAACAGCCCACCCAGCACGTCGCCGAAACCGCCACCCTGGCCGCCGGTGCGCCCGAGCAGGTCGTTCAGGTCGAAACCGGGTACGCCGCCGCCGCCGTATGCGCCGCCGCCACCGCCGGGTCGAGGGCCGGAGCCGAACAGGCTCCGGGCCTCGTCGTACTCCCGACGCTTGGTGGTGTCCGACAGCACGTCGTAGGCCTCGCTGACGTCCTTGAACCGCGCCTCGCCACCGGGTTTGGTGTCGGGGTGCAGCTCACGCGCCAGCGCGCGGACGGCCTTCTTGATGGCGCCGGCATCGGCGTCCTTCGGGACGCCGAGCGCGGCGTAGTAATCCTTCTCGACGTCCCGGGCGCTCATGGCTGCGGCTGCTCCGCGTCGGCCTGACCCGGCTCGGCCACCGACACCCTGGCGGGCCGCAGGACGCGACCACCCGTCAGCCGGTAGCCCGGCTGCAGCACGGCCGCGCACGTCGCGACCGTCTGGGCCGGGTCGGGCTCGGCCTGCATGAGCGCCTCGTGCACCGACGGGTCGAAGGGCTCCCCGGCCGCGCCGAACTGCTCCAGCCCCAGTTTGGCGGTCACCTGCGAGAGCGAGTCCGCCACGGCAGCGAACGCTCCGGTCAGGTCACCGTGCTGGCGGGCCCGGTCGATGTCGTCGAGCACCGGCAGCAGGCCGGACAGCAGCCCCGCCGTCGCCATCTCCACGACCGCGACCCGGTCGCGCTCGACCCGCTTGCGGTAGTTGGCGTACTCCGCCGACACCCGCTGCAGATCGGCCGTCAGCTCGGCGGCCGGGTCGGCGCTGTCGACCACGTCGCCCTCGACGGGTGCGTCGCCCTGCAGACCGGGGCCCCACGAGGCGGGCGGGCGTACGGCGCCGGTCTCGGGGTCCACCTTGCGCTTGTCGGTGATCGTCACGGCGTCGGGGTCGTCGACGATCCGCTCGGGGTCCTGGGCTCCGCCGCCAGTGGGAGAGCTCACTTGGTGGCATCCCCGGGCTCGTCCTCGACGACCTCGGCGTCCACGACGCCGTCGTCCTCGGGAGCAGCAGCCCCGTCGCCCTCGCCGGCCTCGGCCTGCTGGGCGTACAGCGCGCCGCCGAGCGCCTGGCTCTTGGTCGCCAGCACCTCCGCCTTGGCCTTGATGTCAGCGACGTCGCTGCCACCCAGGGCGCTCTTGAGGTCGATCAGCGCGGTCTCGGTCTCGCCCTTGCCCTCGGCCGGGAGCTTGTCGCCGTTTTCGCCGAGGAACTTCTCGGTCTGGAAGACCAACTGCTCGGCCTGGTTGCGGGTCTCCGCGTCGTCCCGCCGCTTCTTGTCCTCCTCGGCGTACTCCTCGGCCTCCTTCATCATCCGCTCGACCTCGTCCTTCGGGAGCGCCGAGCCGCCGGAGATGGTCATCCGCTGCTCCTTGCCGGTCCCGAGGTCCTTGGCCGAGACGTGCACGATGCCGTTGGCGTCGATGTCGAAGACGACCTCGATCTGCGGGACCCCCCGGGGCGCCGGGGGCAGGCCGGTCAGCTCGAACATGCCGAGCTTCTTGTTGTACTGCGCCATCTCGCGCTCGCCCTGGAAGACCTGGATCTGCACCGACGGCTGGTTGTCGTCGGCCGTGGTGAAGACCTCGGAGCGCTTGGTCGGGATCGTGGTGTTGCGCTCGATGAGCTTGGTCATGATCCCGCCCTTGGTCTCGATGCCGAGGGACAGCGGGGTGACGTCGAGCAGCAGCACGTCCTTGACCTCGCCCTTGAGCACGCCGGCCTGCAGCGCCGCGCCGACCGCCACAACCTCGTCAGGGTTGACGCCCTTGTTGGGCTCCTTGCCGGTGAGCTCGCGGACCAGGTCGGACACGGCCGGCATGCGGGTCGAGCCTCCGACGAGCACGACGTGATCGATCGCGGACAGCGCGATGCCGGCGTCCTTGATGGCCTGCTGGAACGGGCCCTTGCACCGGTCGAGCAGGTCCTGCGTCATGCGCTGGAAGTCGCTGCGGGTGAGCGTGACGTCCAGGTGCAGCGGGCCCTCGGGGCTCGCGGTGATGTAGGGCAGGTTGATGCCGGTGCTCTGCGACGCGCTGAGCTCGATCTTGGCCTTCTCGGCCGCCTCGCGCAGCCGCTGCATGGCCATCTTGTCGCCGGACAGGTCGATGCCGTTGTTGCTCAGCTGGAACTGCTTGACCAGGTGCTGGACGACCCGCTCGTCCCAGTCGTCGCCACCGAGCTTGTTGTCGCCGGAGGTCGCCTTGACCTCGATGACGCCGTCGCCGATCTCGAGCAGGGACACGTCGAACGTGCCGCCGCCGAGGTCGAAGACGAGGATCGTCTGCTCCTTCTCGCCCTTGTCCAGGCCGTACGCCAGCGCCGCCGCGGTCGGCTCGTTGACGATGCGCAGGACGTT
>JBBPYI010000303.1:0-4952 GCA_038200075.1 Mycobacteriales bacterium | reverse complement strand
TGACGCCGACGCCTGGCAGCTGGGGCAGGCGCTGGGCGAGCTCGCCGAGGCCGCCGAGCACGGTGGTGCGGCCGTGCTCCGCCTCGCCGACCTGCGTCATCTGATGCGCGGACGGCTTGCTGGCAGACCGACCCGCGCCAACTTCCGCACCGGCGCCCTGACGGTGTGCACGATGGTCCCGATGCGATCGGTGCCGCACCGCGTGATCGCGCTGCTCGGTCTCGACGACGGGGTCTTCCCGCGCGGCGGGGCGGTCGACGGTGACGACGTCCTGCAGCGTGACCCGCGACCGGGGGAGCGGGACCCGCGCAGCGAGGACCGTCAGCTCCTGCTCGACGCGCTGATGTCGGCGGGGGAGCACCTGCTGCTGCTCTACACCGGCGCCGACCCGGTCACCGGTGCCATGCGGCCGCCGGCCGTACCGCTGGGGGAGCTGCTCGACGTCGTTCGCACCACCGCCTGCGGGCAGGACGTCGTGCGGCGTCATCCGCTCCAGCCGTTCGACCCGGGCAACTTCACCGCACCGCCCTTCAGCTTCGACCGCGGTGCGCTCGCGGGCGCGCAGGCCGCGCGAGGGCCCCGGACCGGGCCGGCGCCCCTGGTCAGCGGGCCGCTGCCCGCGACGACCGGTGACGTGGAGCTCAGCCGCTTGATCGCCTTCCTGGTGCATCCGGCCAAGGCCTTCCTGGCGCAGCGGCTCGGCATCCGGGTGCCGGAGCGCCAGGACGTGCTCACCGACGACCTGCGGGCCGAGCTCGACCCCCTGGAGAAGTGGGACGTCGGGGAGCGGATGCTCCAGGCGCGGCTCAACGGCGTCGACCTGACGGACTTCCGGCAGGCCGAGCTGCGCCGGGGGACCCTGCCGCCCGGGCCGATCGCGCTCCGGCTGCTCAGCGAGCTGGAGGAGACGGTGCAGTCCATCGCGACGGTGGCCGATCCCCACCTCCTGGGACCTCGCCGACGCCAGGACATCACCCTCGACCTGGCCGGGCGGTCGTTGACAGGGACGGTGAGCGGCCTGCACGGCCAGGTGCTGGTGCGGGCGACGTACTCCCGCCTCGGCCCGAAGCACCGGCTCACGGCGTGGGTGCAGCTGCTGGCCGCCGGTCTGCCGACGGCCGTCACGATCGGCAAGGGGGCGTACGGCCGGGTGGCCGTCTCCACGCTCACCCTGCCGGCCGACCCGCGTGCCGTGCTGGCCGATCTGGTCGCGTTGCGGGACGAGGGGCTCTGCGAGCCGCTGCCGATGGCCACGGCCGCCACGCACGCCTATGCCAGCCGCCGTGCGGCGGGCGACACCGAGTCCGAAGCGCTCGCGGCAGCGCGCAAGGCCTGGAACGACCTGTTCGGCGACGGGACCGACGAGCACGTCCGCTACGTGCACGGCGGCGACGTCGACGCCTTCCTGGGCGACGGCACGCGCTTCGGCGCGCTGGCCAGCCGGCTCTGGGCGCCGCTGCTGGCGGCCGAGTCATGAGCTTCGAGCTGTACGGCCCGCTGCCGACCGGGACCACCGTGCTGGAGGCCAGCGCCGGGACCGGCAAGACCTACGCCATTGCCGCGCTGGCCACCCGCTTCGTGGCCGAAGGCGTGGCCGAGCTGTCCGAGCTGCTGCTCGCGACCTTCAGCCGGGCGGCGACCCAGGAGCTGCGGGAACGGGTCAGGGAGCGCATCGCCGTGACGGCCCGCGAGCTGGGCCAGCCGAGCCAGGACGAGCTGGTGCGCCATCTGTCGACCGGCACCCCGGAGCAGGTTGCCCTGCGTCGCCAGCGCCTGATCCGGGCCGCGTCGGAGTTCGACAGCGCCACCATCGCCACCACGCACAGCTTCTGTCAGCAGGTGCTGGACGGTCTGGGCATGGCCGGCGACCACGAGCCGGGCGTGACGATGGTCGAGCAGGTCGACGACCTGCGCCGCGAGGTGGTCGACGACCTCTACCTGCGCAAGTACGCCCGACCGGGCGCCGACAAGCCGGCGCTGTCGGCCAAGGACGCGCACGCGGTGGCGCGAGCGGCGATGGGGGACCGCTCGGCCCGGCTGGAACCCTCGGCCGCCGAGCCGGCATCGGCCGCGGGACAGCGCTACGGCCTGGCCCGCGCGGCGACGGTGGAGCTCCAGCGGCGCAAGCGGGTGGCCGGGGTGCGGGACTTCGACGACCTGCTGGTGCTGCTGCGTGACGTGCTGGCCGACCCGGACCGCGGACCGGCAGCGTGCGCACGGCTCCGGGCTCGCTTCACCGTGGTGCTGGTCGACGAGTTCCAGGACACCGACCCGGTGCAGTGGGAGGTCCTGCGCCGGGCGTTCCACGGCCACGCGACGCTGGTGCTGATCGGGGATCCGAAGCAGGCCGTCTACGCCTTCCGGGGCGCTGAGGTCCTGAGCTATCTCGACGCCCGGGAGGAGGCCGACACGGTCGAGCGGCTCGGACGCAACTGGCGCACCGACGCGCCGCTGCTGCGCGCGCTCGACCACCTCTACGGGCATGCCTCGCTCGGACACCGGCAGATCGTGGCCACCCCGGTCGAGGCGGTCCAGACCGCAGCCCGGCTGACCGGCGCTGCCCCGCTGCGCCTGCGGGTGCTGCGGCGCGACGCCGCCGGGCCCTGCAGCGGTCAGTTCCCCGCGGTGGGCGCGCTGCGCACGGCGGTGGCCACCGACGTGGCCGTCGACGTCGTGCGCCTGCTGGACGGCGGGGTCACCCTCACCGTCGACGGCGCGACCCGACCCGTCCGACCGGGGGACATCGCCGTGCTGGTCCGCAAGTACGTCCAGGTCGCCGCGGTGCGTGACGCGCTGGACGCGGCCGGCATCCCGACGGTCGTCTCCAGCAGCACGAGCGTCTTCGCGACCGAGGGCGCCCGCGACTGGCTGTGGCTGCTCCAGGCGTTCGAGCAGCCGCACCGCGCCGGCCCGCTGCGACTGGCCGCCCTGACCCCGCTGCTGGGTTGGACCGCCGAGCAGCTCGACACCGCCGGCGACCGGGCCCTTGACGAGCTCGGTGCGCTGGTGCGCGAGGCGGCGCACCGGTTCGAGGAGGCGGGCCTGGCCGCCGCCTTCGACCTGCTCAGCGCCCGTACCCGGATTGGGAGCCGGCTGCTGTCGGTGGTCGGGGGCGAGCGCCGCCTCACCGACCTGCGTCACCTGGGGCAGCTGCTGCACCGGGCGGCCGCGGAGGACTCCCTCGGTCTGTCGGCGCTGGTCGGCTGGCTGTCCGAGCGGGTCGAGGATCCCGACGCCGGCTCGAGCGGAGAGCGCAGCCGGCGACTCGACAGCGATGCCGCGGCCGTCCAGGTGCTCACCGTCCACGCCAGCAAGGGCCTGGAGTTCCCGATCGTCTACGTCCCCTACGGCTGGGACGGCGCCACCTGGTCGACCCCGTCGACCCTTCGCCTGCACGAGGGCAGCGAGCGGGTGCTCGACGTCGGCGGCCCGACCGGTCCGGACTGGAAGGTCCACGCCGCGACCGCCGCGACCGAGGACGCCGGCGAGGAGCTGCGGCTGCTCTACGTCGCGCTGACCCGGGCGCAGTGCCAGGTCGTCGCCTGGTGGGCCCCCTCCAAGCCGACCGCGTCCGCGCCGCTGCACCGGCTGCTGTTCGGCCGGGCCGACGGCGATCCCGAGCCGGCCGGCACCGTCAAGGTCCCTGACGACGTCCCGGCCCTGACGCGGCTCACGGCCTGGGGCTGGCCGGACGAGATCGCCGTCGAGGAGGTCACATCCGTCACGCCGCTGCGCTGGACGCCGCCGGTGCGTCAGCTGCCGCCCCTGGCAGCGGCCCGCTTTGACCGATCCCTGGACACGGCGTGGCGGCGCACGTCCTACTCCGCGCTGACCGCCGCCGCCCACGAGACCCCGCCGGCGGCCGGCAGCGAGCCGGAGGCGCCGGACAAGACCGACGAGCCGACGGTCGAACCACCCATGACGGACGTCGTGCTGTCCGGGCCGCCGTCACCGATGAACGGTCTTCCGGCGGGAGCGGCCTTCGGCACGCTGGTGCACGAGGTGCTCGAGCAGGTCGACACCGCCGCCGCCGATCTGCCAGGCGAGCTGCTTGCCCGCACGCGCGAGGCAGTACGGCGCCGCCTCGCCGCCGTCGACCCCGTTGAGCTCTCCGACGCCCTGCTCCCGGTGCTGCAGACCCCGCTCGGCATCGATGGGTCGACGACGCTGGCCGACGTGGCGCCGGGCGACCGGCTGGCTGAGCTGGACTTCGAGCTGCCGCTGGCCGGCGGCGACGACGTCCGGGGCGAGGTGCTGCTGTCCGGCATCGCCGACCTGCTGCGCCGGCACCTGCTCGACGACGACGTGCTGGCGCCGTACGCCGACCTGCTCCAGGCGCTCGACGCGCCGCCGCTGCGCGGGTACCTGAGCGGGAGCATCGACGCGGTGCTGCGCGTGCCCGGACCGCGCTACGTGGTCGTGGACTACAAGACCAACCGCCTCGCCCGCGGTGACCTCACCGCGAGGCACTTCAGCCGCGAGGCGATGGCCGCGGAGATGCTCCGGGCGCACTATCCGCTGCAGGCGCTGCTCTACGCCGTCGCGCTGCATCGCTATCTGCGCTGGCGTCAGCCGGGCTACGACCCGGAGCGCCATCTGGGCGGGGTGCGCTACCTGTTCGTCCGCGGCATGGTCGGCCCGTCCACACCGCCCGGCTGCGGCGTCTTTGACTGGCACCCGCCGGCGGCCCTGGTGCTCGCGGTCTCGGATCTGCTGGCGGCGTCGTGACGACCGTCCTGAGGGCACAGGGTCTGCTGCGCGAGTTCGCCGACGCCGGCGTGCTGTCGGTTGCCGACGTGCAGGTCGCCCAGCGGCTGGGGACACTCGCGCGCGAGAGCGCCGAGCCGGTGCTGCTCGCCGCGGCGCTGGCCGTGCGGGCCGTGCGCCTCGGCGCCGTCTGCGTCGAGCTGCGCCGGCTGCGCGAGGTCAGCGTCGAGGACGTCGACGTCACC